>NZ_JAPZSZ010000010.1:0-64309 GCF_027532095.1 Microcystis sp. LE19-195.1E | reverse complement strand
CTCACAGTTAACCTAATGCGCGGGGGGTTTGGGGGCGGCGCCACGCCCCCAACGGGGGGTTTGGGGGGTAGAACCCCCCAAAAGCTTGGATTGAGTGATAAAACCGAAAGTAACGCCCAATTTTAGGAGAAAGTTTCCCCTTAAAAATCCCAAATTAGTAGATTTACCAAAATGAGATGCACCCCCTGAATACTGATAACTGAATACTGGCTCCCCAAAACGAAAACTTCGCACCTCACCATTAAGATAACTGCTATAAATAGACTTTTAATAACCAAAGAAAGAAAGGAATAGTCAGAAAACTAGCAAGGGTAGTGACCACAACTGTGCGGGCCATTAAAGCGGCTGAACCACCGAATTCTGTGACTAAAATGACAGTATTAACGGCGGTGGGCATGGCACTTTGTAGGATGAGAATTTTTAGATCCATACCGGTTAATCCTAAACTACTGCCGATCGCAAATGCCAAAAGAGGAGCGACTAAAAGACGCAAACAGGCCCCTAATAATTCTAATTTACCGAACGCTAATTTTTGCTGAGATAATTGGATACCTAGGATAATTAAAGCCAAAGGAATTGCCGCTTGTCCTAGATAGCTAACACTTTTATCTAATTGCAGGGGAAGATGAAAAGAGAAAGTTTGAAAGCTAATGCCGATAAAAATTGACCAGATTAAGGGCAAGCGAAAAACTAAGCGAAATCCTGAAAGAAAGCTTTTTCCTCGCAAATAAGCGGGACTAATACCAAATAAAAGAATACTAGAGCCAATCATATAGATTATCGCTCTTTCCAGTCCAGCCGCACCCAGGGCGAAACTAGCCACCGGTAAACCCATATTACCGTTATTGGGCATCACGGCGGCAGCCATGAGGCTTTTGCGGGTATCATCATCGAGACCCAGACAATAGGCCATAATTTCGACGACAATCACCATTACCAGTGAAATAAGGGCAAAGCCTAGGAGAATTAAACCGATATTGCTGCCGGATAAAGTGGTGCGATAGAGTCCATCAATCACCAAAGCGGGGGCAAGAATATACACCGTGATTTGGGAAAGGGAATGCACTTCCACAGTGAGAATTTTTCCTGCTATCACACCGATGAGGATGATAAAACCCACTGGAACAATAGCGGAGAGGATGACAAGCATTAATCAGGTAAAAAGTAAATAGTAAACAGAAAAAAACTGATCTGATTTTTTAACGGATTTCTGTTATATCTTCGTATAAAGATGCGATCGCGCAGTGAAAATCGATACTAGCTAGATAAATATCTGCTCCTTTGCTGTAGGGATAAAGAACCCAGAATCCTTCATCATTGCGACGAAAACAATCCACACTGATGCGTTCTTGACTGATAAGAACGTATTCTTCTAAAGTTTCAAGGGAACGATAGTCGGCAAATTTATCACCCCGATCTCGCTTCGCGAGCGCGTTGCGAGCAAAGGCAGCCGTAGTGGGGGATAATACTTCTACAATCAAGCGCGGATAACGGATAAAATCTTCCGAGAAAGACTGATTATCTCGCGAGTCGCAAGTGACCACAAGATCGGGATAAAAATAACTATTAGCTATTTCTAGACGAACTTTCATATCTGTGGCATAGACAAGACAACCACTACCCCGCAGCCGGTTTTTTAAAAGTGTGGCTAAGTTGATAATAATCATACCGTGGGCTTTACTTGCACCAGCCATGGCGTAGGTTTGACCGCGAATGTATTCGTGTTTATACTTGGCTATTCTCTCCGTTGCTAAATAATCTTCTGGGGAAAGATAGTTATGGTCAAAGTTAGCAATCATTTGGTTAAATCACCTTTATTGTCTCTAAAATCAATTCTAACTCTCGATCGAGGAGCGGTACATTTTAAAAATTTTTCTGACAAACACCTGCAAATTTTGCCGGTTGATCGGCAAATTATTGAGCTAATTGACCTGCTCGGACAATATCTAGTAAAAAAGCCTTATCCCGCCACATAAATCACTTGCGCTGTCCCTAAAATCTCTCGTTGACGAATCCAATTATGACTCTGCTCGATCGATTTTTTCGTTAGCAAATCAACTTTCCGTCCCAATAAATTCTCTAATTCCCGTTTCATCCTCGAAAACTCCAGAAGTCCCCAAGAAACACTATCTTGAAAACTGACCAGTATATCAATATCGCTATCTGGACGAAAATCTTCCCGCAAAACCGATCCGAATAAACACATTTCAGATATCTGCCATTTCTGACAAAATTCGCTGATTATTTGCTGGGGTAGTTCTATTTTCAATTTTTTCACCTCCCTGTCACCGGTAATCAGTGATCGGTTTTCAGATTTAAGGAGAATTATCGCTAACGACACGAAAACCGATATCATAGAGTCCAGCAGTAGCCAGAAATTTGACCCGGTAGGCCGAGCGACATTTGTTGGGACCGTCATTCCAGGAACCCCCCCGTAAAACTCGTCTGTCCCTATCTTCTATGGTGGCTGCTTCGTAGTTATCGCGCCAGTAATCTGCACACCATTCCCTGACATTTCCGTGCAGGTCGTAGAGTCCGAAAGGGTTAGCGACGGCAAACATTCCCACCGGTGTGGTTTCCCTGCGATCGCATCCTAGGCGACCTTCCCCATAACGACCATAACTGCACACTTTGCCGCCATAATCCCAGTCCACCCCGGAATAGTTGGCTAAATCAGTGGAAATTGTCAGGCCAAAGTGGAAGGGGGTTGATGTACCCCCCCGACAAGCGTATTCCCATTCTTTTTCTGCGGGTAAACGATAATTGAGTCCGGTGAGACGGGATAGGCGATCGCAAAATTCCACCGCTTCCCACCAGTTAATTTGTTCTACTGGGCGATCGTAACCTTCAAAATGGGCCGGATAGGGATTAAGTTCAATATTTACTGGTTCTAATTTTGCCACCTCGCGCCATTGTCGTTGGGTAATTGGGTAGCGACTCAGACAAAAGGCCTGAATATTAACCGGAGATTGGGGACTTTGACTCGATTTCCAGCCTAACTCGCTTTTGGACGCACCGATGAGGTATTGACCGCTAGGGATAGAAATCATTTCTAAAAAGGTTTTTTTGCTTAAAAAATATTTATAACCTCGATTAGTGACTTTTTCCCGTTTAATTTCCTCACCTTTGCCATTAACAGTGACCACTTCATCGGTAAAATCTAACCATTCTCCCATTCTGCACCCCTCTATCGGTTATCGGTTGATCGGGTTAAGCTGCGGGCCTAGAAAAATCTCGCAACCTACCAGTTATAAGAATAACAAGACTTCGATCGCTTATCCCCCGATGAGGTTTAATTTTAATTAATTCTTTGCTTTGACACCAAATCCGTTTTTAATAGATGGATTGTTTCCCCCCACTTTCCACCTTCCCACTCCCCATATTAATTACTGGAGTGATTAACAACTTCAGGGACAATCTCTAATTCTTGTTCACCAATTACAGGTAAATTATTTTTCTGTAAACCCATAGCAGTTAAACAAGTATTGAGAGAGTTTATCGCTTGGTTATAATCCTCAATTTTTTGGTGAATTTCTTCCTGTTTGCGGGCATTATTCGCAATTTTTTCCGCCGCTTCCTGTTCTAAAGTTTGTTCTAGATAAGAACGAGCTTGATTGAACTGTTGTAGAATAGTATCCGCTTGTTTTTTTGCCATTGGTATCAATTGATTTTTCAGAGTATTATTAACAGTTTGGCGGAAATTTTTATGAATTGTCGCTGATACTTTTGGCTCAAAATCTAACTTAAGTAATTGACGGATAGCAGGTTCGGCAGCAAGAATACTTTCACAGTCATAACCTTGGGCAGTTTGTTGCACA
The DNA here is from genome assembly GCF_027532095.1 of Microcystis sp. LE19-195.1E. Lineage (NCBI taxonomy): Bacteria > Bacillati > Cyanobacteriota > Cyanophyceae > Chroococcales > Microcystaceae > Microcystis > Microcystis sp. LE19-195.1E. Next base: position 60,491 of record NZ_JAPZSZ010000010.1, on the reverse strand, counting down.
GTTTGCCGAAATTGAAAGATCGAAAAAGTGCCTTCGTTGTAAAAATTATGATTTTCTCGTACATAGCGATCACACTCAGTTTTTGCTTCGGAAATCAAGGCATGAATTAACTGCAATTCTAGCTGTTTTAGCTGACTTTCTATGTGGCCATCATTGCCTAATAAACGATAGATTTGCCGATAATAATCACCTTGTCTTACCGCATCTAAAAGACGCTGACAAAAGCGACTAATTAAACTGGTTGACTCCTCAATTAACACATCTTCTAGCTGGTTAGACAGATAATAAAAAGCTTCCACTAATACTGCTAATAAAGGTGCTGTAGCATTGCGAGGATGAGTTAAAGTCGCTTGCGAGTAAGCATTTTTAACAGAAAAAGTATTTAATAACTCATCCAATCTTGATACCATTCTCGCTTTCAGTTTCTTAAAGTCTTCCTCAAAGTTTTCATCGCTATTAACCACGACAGCATTGACATAACCATCGATATGTTTAGTTAATTTCTCTCCCACTTCCTTTAACTCTTGATTGAGGTGATTTAACTCCAGAGCTTTCATCGCCTCAATTTCTCGTGGTTGACTTTCTAAATCACTATAAATCCCTTGATAATGATTTTTGAGAGTAATGCAGAGAGATTGTAAATCATCGGCTAAATTAGCAAACAATTGCGGACGCTTTTCCTCCGTGAGATAACGAGTAATTGCCCTGCGAAATTCTTCGATACCGCTATCAGCAATTAACTGCTCTAGTAAAGGAGTTCCCCACTCGCTTAAAACTCGGAAGTAATTTTTATTAGGAGTTTCATAACCGTGGATGGAAACTTTAAAGGGAGTTGCCAGTAATTTACCGGAGTTGGCACAATAGTTATTAAACTCGCTGACAAATTGCGGTGTTTCTTCTTCTCCTCCTAAATTTTTAACACTTTCGGTAAAGATAGAATCTAAACCATAACGCTGATTAATATTGGTTTGATTTTTCACCTGATACCCATAAAACCCTAAAAGTCCGCTGGTTTTGTAAATGCGGGAAGTATCACGAAATTGCGTTTGAATTAGGTTTTCTAAACGCTGTTTTAGTTGGGCTGAGTACCAGGTTTCATCGATGCGGTTAAAAACATAAAAAACTCGATCACGAATACCAGCATTAGAGCTAATTTTTTCGAGTAATTCTGTTTCTTCTGTGGCTAATTCTCCCGCAGAAGCAGCCTTTAAAACACAAACCACTGCCGAAGTATCAGGATGCTCTATTTTACGATAGGCTAATGCGGCATCTTTTTGGACTGGGGCATCAATACCGGGCAAATCTACCAAAACGTTACCATCTTTAAGGAGAGGATGATGACAGTAATATTCTAGACGTTTTAAGACGGCACTATTGCTACCACGACGGGCAAAACTTGCCGCTTCTGCTAAATTAGAAAAGTGAAATTGTTCCATGGAATAGGTGGCATTATGCAGCGTATGGATCCGCTCACGATTTTGAGTAAATCCTTCAATTAATAATTTTAAACCCTGAGCTTGTTTAGCTCGCTCGGATTTGCCTTCTCCCCCTTCCTGTTCGATAATTTTTTGACAGTATTGGTTTAACTGACTACAGTATTCGGGGGAATTAATGTTACTGGGATTAGTTAATTGCAGATTTTGACAGACGGTATCGACTAAAGTACGAATTTCTACTTCGCTGAGAAAGGTTAAAACCACTCTTTCCTCATCAGCTTCTGCGTACTCAATATAACATTCTGTACCCGTTGCGTGTCCTTCGGCACTATACAGCAATTCTCGCTCTAAAAGTGCATTGATTAACATTGATTTCCCGGCACTAAAAGCACCGGCAAAAACGATTTCAAATTTGGGAGAAATAACTTTTTGTAGGGCAATTTCTATCTTGCTGGTATCCTGTTGATTGCGGAGAGAGGATTCGCCTTTTAATAGTTCAATTATACTGTTAACATTACCAGCCAGATTACTGCATTGGGGTAAAAGTTCAGTCATGGTAAAACCCAAATCTAGAAGAACAGTGCTATTGTTCCCCAGATTATAACAAAATTCCCTAACTAGATGCCACATCTTTGGTCAGCGATTTAAGCAATCAAAGACAAAGCCATCGTCTTCAATCTAGAATCAGGATTGATTATAATCAATTTAGTACATACAGATTTCCGAGAACCTCCTTAGGTAAAAATTCCCTCCTGAATCCTAGGGTAATGATAATTATGTGGACAAAAATGGCAATAGATAAATTGAGATTAAAAAAAATTCGGCCTATGGGACAGTTGGGATTTTTGTTAGGAACAGTTTTTCTTTTGGGTGGCTGTCATTCTCTGAATGTTATCCAAAATCGTCCCCAACCCTTGCCCCAAGATCAATATATTCAAGTCTATTTTAATTATAATCAAGCCCAGGGTTCAAATTATACCGATCCCTATCGCCAAATTAATCGCCCGGGGGATAATTTAGAACAGGTTATTATTGATCATATCAACTCGGCCAAAAGTTCGATCGATCTAGCGGTGCAAGAGTTACGTTTACCCGCCATCGCTCAAGCTTTAGTTGCTCGTCATCAGCAGGGAATTAAAGTTAGGGTTATTCTCGAAAATATTTACAATAAACCGATTAATAGTTTAGCTAAAAATCAAGAACAATCAAGCGATCGAGAACAGGAACGTTATCAAAACCTTTTTGACTTAGTTGATCTAAATCGAGATGGTAAATTAAGTGCGGAGGAAATCGCCCAAAGAGATGCAATTACTATCCTCAAAAAAGCTGGTATTCCCCTAATTGATGATAGGGCAGATCGCTCAAAAGGTAGCAGTTTAATGCACCATAAATTCATGGTTATTGATAATTACACTACTTTAATCAGTTCAGCTAACTATACCTTAAGTGATATTCATGGAGACTTTTCTAATCCCAAAACTGTCGGGAATGCCAATCACTTATTAGTCATTACTAATCCCCCACTAGCTAGAGTTTTTCAACAAGAATTTAATCTGATGTGGGGAAGGGAAGATCGTCCTAGATTTGGGTTAGATAAACCCCAAAGAAAACCGCAAAAAATTACTATCGGTAATAGTAGTCTGACGGTAAAATTTTCCCCCGATTCTACCACTTATCCCTGGGCAATTACTAGCAATGGTCTCATAGGTGAAACTTTAAATAAAGCTGAAAAATCCGTGAATTTAGCCCTGTTTGTCCTGACGGAACAGCCTCTAGCTAATCTTCTCGCCCAACGACATCAAAAAGGGATAGAAATTAAAGCTTTAATTGATCCTAGTTTTGCCTTCCGATACTATAGCGAAGGATTAGATTTATTAGGAGTTGCTCTCAGTAATAAATGTCGTTATGAACCAGATAATCAGCCTTGGCAAAACCCAATTAATACCCTAGGAGTTCCCGCTCTAGCCCCGGGAGATAAATTACACCATAAATTCGGTTTAATCGATGATAAAATTGTGATTACTGGTTCTCATAATTGGTCAAGAGCCGCTAACCATCAAAACGATGAAGCTTTAGTTATTATCGATAATCCCACCGTTGCCGCTCATTTCGATCGAGAATTTCAATATCTTTACCGTACCGCTAAATTAGGACTGCCGGAAACTATTAAAAATCGGATCGAACAGGATAGAAAAAACTGCCCCCAATCTGTAACAATTAAAAGTGAGCGCTTAATTAATTTAAACACCGCCACAAAAGAAGAACTAGATAGTTTACCCGGTATCAGTGGCAAATTAGCCGAAAAAATTATCGCAGCCCGGCAAGAAAAACCCTTTACTTCCCTAGAAGATTTGGATCGAGTATCGGGAATCGGTCGGGTAAAAATTAACAAGCTCAAAGGCAAAGTCAGCTGGTGATGATTGCCTCGTCTGTATTTTCTTCCACAGACAAAAACTAGCAATTTTCCCTTGTTACAGCAAGCTAAGTAGGTAGGTGTTAAAAATCGTCAGATACCCCCCTTATTAAGGGGGGATTAAGGGGGGATCGGCACCCCCCTTATCAAGGGGGGCAGGGGGGATCGAACCCAAAATCTATCTTCTATTTAATTAGAACCACTTACTTACCACAGTCCAAAAGGGTTATTTTAACGGTTCGGGAATAGTATCGGAAGGAGCCTCAAACTGTCCGGTAATAACGTATTCTAGACGCAATTTTAGCCAAGTAATAAACTGTTGATTGAGAGAAACAATCGCCGCTGCCGGTTGGGGAGTTTTCTTTTTGATATCGGCAAAAGCGGGAGTATCTAAAAAAGCCGGATTGGCAATTAACCAAAAATCAATTTCTTGACCTTTTTCTTGATAATTCCTGATTCTTTCCTTCAAAACTTCCTTTTCGATCGCTTCTTCTTCTAAAAACTTTTGACTGGCTACCAAATAATAATAAGTTGTCATCATCTTTCCTTTAATTTTTCAGTGTAATTGTTCGTTAGTCGGGAGATTAGCTGATAGCTGATGGCTTTTACAATTGTCCACGCATAGCCAATTTCATTTCCCTAACAGCCCGTTCCAACCCGACCAAAACCGCACGACTGATAATTGTGTGACCAATGTTCAATTCTTCCATATTGGGCAAACAGGCGACGGCATAAACATTCCAATAGGTCAAACCGTGACCAGCATTCACCCGCAAACCCAGAGAGGAAGCGTATTCACAACCTTCTTTAAGAATTGTTAACGATGCTTGACGATCGCTCTCCTGTTGTGCTTCGGCGTATTGACCGGTATGGAGTTCAATAAATTTCGCTCCCGTATTAGCGGCCGCTTGAATTTGGGCAAAATCGGCATCAATAAACCAACTAACGGGGATATTAGCCGATTGCAGGCGCTCTACAACCCGACAAAAACGGTCAAAATTGCCCAGCATATCGATCCCCCCTTCCGTGGTCACTTCCTGGCGCTTTTCGGGGACAAGGGTGACATAATCGGGTTTAATATCGAGAGCAATGGCGATCATTTCCTCCGTCGGGGCCATTTCCAGATTCAGATGAGTCCGCACCGTTTGCCGGAGAATCCGCACATCGCGATCTTGGATATGACGACGATCCTCGCGCAAGTGAACGGTAATGCCATCAGCACCACCGATTTCGGCCAAAACTGCCGCCGCCACGGGATCCGGTTCCACGGTGCGGCGCGCTTGGCGAATTGTGGCCACATGGTCGATATTGACACCCAAAGTCAGCAAAGTTGAACCTCCTTGTTTGTTAGTCCAACTTTCCATCTTACCATTGCCGTCAAAAGCGATTACATACTGGGGATATTTAAACCACTGGTCAGTTCTTCCATTTTGGCGCGCATGGTTTCCGTAGAAGCAATATAGGCGGCCTTCATGGCTTCTAGAATAGACTCGGCCACAATCTCCGGTTCTTGGGAGAGGAGAGCCGGATCGATTTCAATCCCCCGGGGTTCTTGGTTGCCACTGAGATAGACTGTCACCAAGCCATTTTCACTCTGGCCGGGAATTTCCATATTTTCCAGTTCTTCTTGCAGAACTTTGGCCCCTTGTTGCACCTGTTGCGCTTTTTGGAAAGCGTCTTGTAATTCTTTAATCTTACCGAGACCGAATCCGAATCCTTGTCCTTGTGCCATGATGTTTTTTTTGTTTAAGGGGTCACTCAAGGTTTTTATTGTACTGCTTAAGGTGAACTGGGGTCAACTTTTGGCCATTTGAGGGCAAAAAGTGATTATTGACAACGATGACTTTCTGACTGGGTTAAGGTTTGAGGGAACTTGTTCTCTCTTCATCCGTCACGGGATGGTCAGAAAGAGAAATCCGAAAAATTATCCTAACCACTCAGTCGATTACCCCACGCCATAATACAATTGTTGCTTTGACGAGGAGAATAGCAATTTTGAACGCCAAAAAAACGGGAATTTTCTTGACAATTGCCCTAAGTTGTGCTTTAGCGGGGAAAGCGGCGATCGCTAATACTTCCCCTTTGGAGGGGACTCGATGGAAACTAAGGGGGTGGACAGCCGGAAGTTTGGTCAAAGAAACGGAAATTACTGCCGCTTTCCAGAAAAATATCCTCAGTGGTTCGGCCGGATGCAACCAGTATAATACCGGCTATCAAGTCAATAATGGCACGTTCCAGATCAACCAAGCGATCGCTACTACCAAAAAAGCTTGTCCGGAACCGCAGATGAAACAAGAAAATCAATATCTGGCCGCCTTGCAAGGAGTGGAACAATTCCAAGTGACAGCTAAAGGCGATTTACAGTTATTTTATCGTACTCCCGAAGGTTTAGGAATCCTCACTTTTACCCCCGCACCGACCACCACGCGCACGGAAAAGACAATTTATATCAATTCTAGGAAACAACCCTGTAGCCAAGGCCCAACCAAAGACTGTTTACAGATACGAGAAAAACCAGAGGAAAACTGGAGATTGTTCGCCAATAGTATCGAGGGATTTGATTATAAACCAGGATTTTTCTATCAAATTAAAGTTAGCATTGAAACCGTCTCCAATCCAGCTAATAATCAAAATTCGGAAACATGGAAGCTATTAGAAGTTATTAGCCAAACCCCAGAAAAAGAGACTCCGCGAGCTTGGTTTGATCGACCGTTAACTAATTGGAATAAAGCCAAGGCACCTATCCCCAAATCTCCCGTTAAAACCGTGATTGATAACCAGTGTCGTGAACAGGTTCGTCCGGCAATTACTGCCAATGATCAAGCGCTTAATAAAGCAGGATGGTTACTGTACGGGTCCGTGCAAACCTATGGTAAAACTAGCGTTATTTCGGCCATGAGTGGAGTGGATGGAATGTGCCGACCGATGGGTTATCAAGACTTTGTTTTTGTCGATGGTAAATTCGCTGGCACTCTTTCCCAGCGACCGATGGATTCCCGCACTGATGGAGCATCTCAGAGAATTGTTTTACAAAATAGCGATCGAATTATTGTGGTTTTTAATCGCTATAAAGACACGGATCCTCTCTGTTGTCCTTCCCAATTAAGTCGCGTTATTTATCAAATCGAAACAGTCAGCGGAGTGCCAGTTGTTGTTCCCAAAGAAGTGGAAACAGAAGCGGTGAGAAACTAATTCAGTTATCAGTTATCAGTTATCAGTTATCAGAACGTAGGTTGGGTTGAAGCATGAAACCCAACGCCCGATTATGTTACGCTACCGCTAACCCATCCTACAAATAATTGTGCCTCCCTACTTAATAGCTTCCTTTTTTATTATATCTCCCGCAAAATTGAGTTTTTAATCGCAGACTTGCTCTTAAAGTCCTTAATTTAAGGATTTTTCCAGAAAAAGATCGCTTTTCTACTGCCAGGAAATAATCTATTTCTTTCTGCTTCTCCTGAATCGGAGAATACTGGCTCGCAGACTCCTCACTTAACGGAAGATTTTTGATTTATGCAGCAGGTTTAGTGATTAGGCACTGATACTAGATAAGTAGTTATAGAATTCTAATAACTCCTCATTAGTTAGCAGTAAACGGGACTTTTTGCCATAGGTAGAAATCAGGTATTCCCGACCTTTTTCTGTGGTCCAAGCTAATCGTTTCATCTCCACATCAATTTTAGTTTTAAGAACTGAATAATCGATTTCTTCGGGAATAACAACAACTGGTTCCGGTTCTGGGGGTTCTTCTTCGGTTAAACTCGCTTCTTCTGGCAATTCTGATAATAAGGAGTAATTATCGGTTTCCATTTCTAATAATAAAGGCTCTGGTTCTGGTAAAGGAATATCCTTAACTTGAGGTAATTCCGGTTCAATTTTAGCTGGGGGAATATCCTTAACTTGAGGTAATTCTGGTTCAATTTTGGCTGGGGGAATATCCTTAACTTGAGGTAATTCTGGTTCAATTTTAGCTTCAGGACGAGGTATTTCAGTGACTTTAGCCGTTTTGGTCGATTTTTTGGCACTAGCGACGGGTTTAGGTAAATCTTCTGGTAGAGAAATATTATTGGGGCTGATTTTTTCCACAGGCTGGAGATCGGGGGTGTTTTCAGCCTCTAAAAGCAGTAAAGCTCGTTCTCTGGCTCTATCTTCGGCTATTTCCACCGTATCTGCCGCAGCTAAACCTGTAACGACCGTTTTTCCCTCAATTTCGACGATCGCTTTCACAATATACTTGCCGTGATCGATTTGAACTAACTCGCTAATCAGGGCAACTTGGGGGTAACGTTGGCGTAACTTTTGCAACATGGTGACTTTTTCGAGTTCTTTTGTACTTATATTAGAATACTCTATCGCAATTATGGAAAAATGTAGCAAGTTCTTGCTAAGATTAAAGGTTAGATAAAATTTTCAGTTCTAGGATTAGCCTTGCCCACAGCAACAAGATTCTACTAGGCTGAAGCTTCTGCCAGAAAGACTAGCGATCGCCGAAAAGTTGCCGGTGTTCGCTATTGGCTTATACTAACGAAGGCTTCGATAATTCTCAGGGTAGGTTCGGGTGTTCGATGCTTGGTCAGTTTACCTTCACTGTCACCAACAGCGATCGCAATTACCCCGACAGAGATAATCTCTCGAGTCAATAGTTTGTTTAAATCAATCTTCTCATTATTAAGTATTTAAACTTAATTATTCACGATTCCGTCAGTGTCTTGTAAGTAAGGATTATTGTTAGATGGACTTCTCGATCGCCACACTCCTCTCTCATCTTAGTGATGATAAATTAGCTACGGGTAAACTTCTCGAAAAAAAACTGGGCTGCGAAGACGATCCCGAAAGCTGCGAAAAATTGCAAGTGATTCTCGATGCTTTGGAACGTCTGGGAATGGTTGTCAAAGAACGCGGGCGCTATCGTCGTGTGATCGAGGAAAATGTCGTAGAAGCAAAGCTGCGCTGTTCCAGTAAAGAATTTTGCTTTGCTATCCAAGATATCGAAGATGCTGATGACATCTACGTCTCGAAAAATCATTTAAGTAACGCTTGGAATGGCGATCGAGTTTTAGTCAAAATCATCCGCGAGGGAACCCGTCGTCGTTCCCCGGAGGGAGAGGTGAGATTAATTCTCGAACGGGCTAATCCTTCGCTTCTAGCGCAAGTAAAACAGGAAAATGAGCGGTTTGTGGCGGTTCCCCTGGATGATCGCCTGAAATTTACCCTTAATCTCCTCGAAAACGGTCAAAATCTCCAAGAAAACATCGATCACCTCGTTCATGTTTCCGTCCTCCGTTATCCCCTAGGGGAAATGCCTCCCATCGGTAAAGTTACTCGTGTTCTCGGTTCCACGGCCGAGGCCGCTGCCGACACCGATATCGTCTCCTGTAAACACGATCTACCCCATAATTTTCCGCCGGAAGCCCTCGAAATTGCCGATAATTTAGCGGATTTCTTCGATAGTGGCGAAAAAGAACAACTGCGAGATTTAACCCCACTCTTCACCTTTACCATCGAAGATGACAACCCCCTGGATTATCCCCCGATCATTGAAAATGCCTTTTCTTTAGAGAAAATCAACCAAAATCGCTGGCGAGTCGCCATTCATATCAGCGATGTGGCCCGTTACATTGAACGGGGCGGATTATTGGATAAAGTTGCCAAAAAACGGGGAACTGCCGTCTATTTAGGCGAAAAAGTGCTGCCATTAGTCCCGGCTGCCGTTACCAGTCGTTGTTCCCTGTCACCGCAAGAACAGCGCCCCGCTATTTCTATCCTCGTCACCCTCGATGACAAGGGGGAGCTAGTGGAGTACGAAATCACCCGCAGCCTCATCCAAGTGGATCAACATTTTACCTATCAACAGGTGCGCGATCTGCTCAGTGAAGAAGATAGCGCAGCTGCCCCCACCGATACCGTTGAAACCCTGAAAGATTTATTTTTTAGCGTTTGCCCCACCCTAAAATCCCAACGTCTGCAGCGGGGTAGTTTTGATATTCAATTAGACAAAATCTCTCCCTACAAAGACGAAGGACGGGGGGGGACTGTTCTCGCTTCTAATAATTTACCGGCCCGTTCTTTACTGACAGAAGTGGCAATTTTAGCCGGCAAAGTCGTCGCTGAACATTTGCAAGCTTTACACTTACCCTGTATCTACTGTGGACAATCGGAACCGGATTGGGATGAATTGGAGGATTTACTCAAATTAGCCAATAATTTAGGGGCAGAATTAAATTTAACTGCCGAGGAGGAGATTAAACCCAATGACTATCAAAATCTCACCCGCATTTTTTCCGCTTCCACATCGGTGAAAGTCCTCAATTATCTCCTGCAAGAAACTCTCAAATTAGTTAGATATAGCAGCCATCCTTTACACCATTTTGGTTTGGCCTATCCTGGCAATTATACCCACTGTCTCTCACCCCTGCAAAGATATGCCGATCTTTGGGTACAACGGGTGTTAAAAATCTTATTAACAGAAGGGAAAGATCGCCGCAGCAAAATCGTCAAAGTCGGGGTTAATTTGGGCAGTAATAGCTGTCATGGACAGATTCATTGGAATATTCTACCAAGTCAAATTCAGGAGGAGTTAGAAGAAGAAAGCCACCTCATTGTTTCCCATCTCAATGATCGCTCAAAAATTGCTGAAGATGCGGAAAAAGACCTAGAAGGATTGAAAAAAGCCGAGAAAATGAAAGAAAGAATGGGTCAAGTTTTTCGCGGCTTAATTACCGGTGTACAATCCTATGGTTTCTTCGTGGAAATTTCCGATTTATTAGTGGAAGGGTTGGTCCATGTTTCTTCTCTCAAGGATGATTGGTATGAATATCGGGCCCGTCATAGCTGTTTGGTAGGACGGAAAAATCGCGTTGCCTATCGTCTCGGTGATGAGGTAGAAGTGGAGGTAAAAGATGTAGACTATTATCGTCAGCAAATCGATCTAGTTACGGTTAGCGGTGGCAGTTCAGCAAGTTATGACGACTTAGAAGAAGATTAATTATGAATCAACCAACCACCGAAAAAATCGGAAAAACCCGCTTTATTCTGCCCTTTTTATGCGGTATTTTTCTCTTTTTAACCGGCTGTGTCCGTTACGATGTGGGCATTAATTTTCCCCACCAACACCACGGGGAAATTATTCAACATATCACCCTCGGACAACGCTTAACCAGTCTCAGTCAAACCGAAGCCACTAAATGGTTAAATAGTATCGAACAGAGGGCAAAATTACTTAAGGGGAAAACCGCTCCTATTTCCGAACGAGAAATAATGGTGACTATTCCCTTTAGTAATAGTCAGGAATTAGAGGAAAAATTCAATCAATTTTTTGATCCTAGTTCTTCCTTTAAAATCAAAAACTCTGCTAATACCGATGATATAAAGTTACTGCAACTAGACTCAAAACTGGCAGTTACAGAACGAGATTGGTTCTTTTTGACTCAGAAAAACTTAAAATTAACCGTTGATTTGCGGGCTTTAGGTGTACTTTCTGAACAGGGAAATATTATCGTTAGCCCCGGTTCTTTAGTCGATATCGACTTCGCTTTAAAGACTCCCTTCGCTGGTCAAAATATTGAAGATGACTCAGGATTAAATCCCCCGGTAGAACAAGTTGATGATCAGTTAATTTGGCATTTAAAACCGGGAGACATTAACACCATTACGGCAGCTTTTTGGGTTCCTAACTATTTAGGTATCGGCACAATAGTTATTGTTTTAATAACAGGTTTTGCCTATTACTTGAAATATAAACGCTTGCCCGGTGTATCCCCATCGACTTAAATCGAGAGGGCAACTATTGACCGGGATTTAATGATCAATGAGGGGAAAATTAGCCAACTCTAAAACTGATCTAAAAATTGGCCTGCAATAGGGAAAATCTTGGCTAGGATCAAATCATAGTCACAATTGAGACTAGACGGGTTTCCCTTTTTTACTTTATTACTGGCAATTACAGTTATGGTTAGCAATATTCCCTTTTCTATCCCCGAACATAGCCTCGATCGAGATTGTACCACCCTCTCCCGTCACGTCCTGCAACAACTACAAAGCTTTTCCCCCGACGCGCAGGATTTAAGCGCAATTATGAGTCGGATTGCCCTAGCGGGGAAATTAATTGCCCGTCGTCTCAGCAAAGCGGGATTAATGGCGGATGTACTAGGTTTTACTGGAGAAACCAACGTCCAAGGGGAATCGGTCAAGAAAATGGACGTTTTTGCCAATGAAGTATTTATCTCGGTTTTTAAGCAAAGTGGTTTAGTTTGCCGTCTTGCTTCCGAGGAAATGGATAAACCCTATTATATCCCAGAAAACTGTCCCATCGGTCGCTATACCCTACTCTACGACCCGATCGATGGTTCTTCCAATGTGGATATTAACCTAAATGTGGGTTCGATTTTTGCCATCCGTCAACAGGAAGGCAATGATTTAGACGGAGAGGCGCGGGATTTACTGCAAAATGGTCGTCAACAAATCGCCGCCGGTTATATTCTCTACGGACCTTCGACTATTTTAGTTTACTCGATCGGTCGCGGTGTTCATGCCTTTGTCCTTGACCCCAGTTTAGGGGAATTTATCCTCGCCCAAGAGAATATTATTATCCCCGATCACGGTCCGATTTATAGTACCAATGAGGGCAATTTTTGGCAGTGGGATGAGGCAATTCGCGACTATACTCGTTATGTCCACCGTCATGATGGTTACACGGCCCGTTACAGTGGGGCATTAGTGGGAGATATCCATCGAATTTTAATGCAGGGAGGCGTTTTTCTCTATCCGGGTACTGTTAAAAATCCCCAGGGAAAATTGCGCTTAATTTATGAAACTGCTCCCCTTGCTTTTTTAATTGAACAGGCAGGAGGTAAAGCTAGTGATGGGGTGACAAATCTTTTAGATATCGTTCCCGATAAATTACACTACCGCACACCTTTAGTGATCGGTAGTGTCGAAGATGTTAAATTGGTGGAGTCTTTTATCGCTGATCGCCGTCATCGCGATCGAGTTTAACTTATAGTTTTATTTAGCGATTAGGAAGCCAGATATTTTCACTATTTTCTAACTGTTTTACGGTTTTATATCTAGTCTATCAGCAGTCAGCATATCCCTCGCCACTCTCACCGATATGGAAATTCAACGGGTCATCTTAAATAACATCGGGCTATTTGAAAAGCTGGAAATTTCCTTGGCGCCTACAGAGCAAAACCCAAGCAACATTACCGTTTTTGTTGGTAATAACGGGGCTGGTAAAACTGCTATACTAAAAGCATTAGCAACTTCTCTTAGTTGGTTTACTGCTCGTTTACTTACAGAAAAAGGGAGTGGTAACCCTATTTCTGAAGATGCCATATTTAATACTGCTAATGCTGGCAGCATTGAAATCGAAGTCTGGGATTCCTCCAACTCATTAAACAATCCTGATCAAAGCGATATTGACCATTATTTCAGATGGATTCTTGCAAAAAGTAGAAAAGGACGTAAAGCCCAATATAATAGCAACCTTAATGACTGTACGCGCTTGGCCAATCGTTATCGTGATGCCCTCACCCATGATGACAAAACTAGCCTACCCCTAATTGCGTTTTATCCTGTCGAGCGTGTCGTACTCGATATTCCACTAACAATTAGGACTAAGCATACCTTTTTGCAATTGGACGGTTATGATAACTCCTTAAGTCAGGGCGTTGACTTTCGTCGCTTTTTTGAATGGTTCCGAGAACGGGAAGATACCGAAAATGAATCAGGAATTCCTGAAGACGTTCTCAACCAACTAAGACCACTAGCTGAAACCAATCAAGACGTATGGCGATGGTTAAACGAACGCAATGCCTCCGCTAAAGATCGGCAATTAACAGCAGTTCGCACCGCCATTGGCCGATTTATGCCCCATCTGGATAACCTTAGAGTCCGTCGTAAACCTCGTCTCTACATGGCAGTGGACAAAAATGGTGAAACCCTCAACGTCGCCCAACTTTCACAAGGCGAAAAATCCCTAATGGCTCTTGTGGGTGATATTGCCCGCCGTCTAGCCATGCTGAACCCTGCCTTAGAAAATCCTTTAGCAGGTGATGGTATCGTTTTGATTGATGAAGTCGATTTGCATTTACATCCCTCTTGGCAACGTCGCCTCTGCGAGCGCCTGACCGAAACTTTCCCAAATTGTCAGTTTGTGCTGACAACCCATTCACCTCTAGTGATCAGTGATTGTAAAAATGTTTTGATCTACACTTTAGCTAGTGGCGAATTGCGACAGTTGCCCTCTCAGTATGGGCAAGATGCTAATACTGTCTTATTAGATGTCATGAATACCAGCATTCGTAATGAGAAAATTGATACTGAATTGAACGATCTGCTAGATGCCATACAAGATTCAAAGCTAACCGAGGCTCAACAATTGCTGGCAGAATTAAGTGAGGAACTACCTGCCAGTCATCTCGAATTGGTCAAAGCAAAACTACTGCTCCGTAAACAAGAATTGCGTCATGGGAACCATTAGTAAAGGGGCTGAACCTTATGCGAACCATTAGTAAAGGGGCTGAACCTTGTTGTTTAACAGCTTGGAAGAGGAAGAACCCTTATGGGGCATACGATGATTTAGATAAAACAGAAGAAGGGAAAGTCGTTCGGGCAAAGATTCGAGACTATGCTCTTAATGAGCAGTTTTATCTTTGTGCCTATTGCTGCCAGCGAATCGAAAAAATTAATGCTTGCCATAATGAGCATTTAGAAGCTCAAAAGCTAAATCCTAAACGTACGCTCGACTTTTCAAATATTGTTGCTAGTTGTAATACCCCCAATCAATGCGGTGATGCACATAAATCTCAACACCTACCCCTAACTCCCCTGATGACAGAATGTGAAACAGAACTACGATTCAAAATTAGTGGACGGGTAGAAGGATTGAGCGATCGGGCAGCTGTCACGATTCGAGTTTTAAATTTGGGTGACCATGAAAAAAATAACCGTGCTTTGATCGAAAAACGGAAGCAGTTGTCTAATGCTTTATTATGGGAAAATGGCATAAATCCAGATGACGGCTTAGAGGATGATGAAATATTAAATATATTAATCAGTGACCTATCACAACCTCAGCAAGATCAAATGGAACCTTTCACTCCAGTAGTAATTAATATCTTGAGAAGTTGGCTCCAGGCTTAAGAGCAACCCTCTTGATAAATCTGCTCTAAATTAAAACCTAAAACAGACAGATAACAACTTAAATGCAGCGGACGTTTAAAAGAAGTAAGGCTCACCAGAATTCAAAAAAGCAATTTTAATAAAAAAAGCTTTTTTCTTGGTTGGATTCCAGGCTATTTAAGGGTTTAGGCTGATTTAAACTACTAATTTGCTATAACCAGTTTAGGAGAGCCAGAAAAGTTCAGGGATGGGATTAAAAGAGTGATTGTAATTCTGGACTCTACTCAAAGAAAAATATCCCAGTCGTCGGGTTATTATTGCCAGCAAAAATATCAAAGATTTCCAAAACATTACTGATTGCGCTCTCTGGCAAGATATACATTATTAAAGCGAAACCGCTTGTTTTTATTTTTTTCAATAATAATTATAGATCCAAAACAATCTATTTGCCGCCCGAAAATTCCCCCCATAATCTTGAGATTTTTTTGATAAATAGGACTCGATCGAGGATAATTAGAAGAAATATTTTGACTCATAACCAAATCTAATCAAGAAGCCCAGTGACGATTCCCCTCCTAGAGTTGTTTGTATTCGCCACCGTTTTGTGCGGATTTTTAGGAACATTCCTGAAAAAAAACTTAATCATGAAGATTATCGCCATGGATGTCATGAGTACGGGCGTTATCGCCTACTATGTGGTGATTTCTTCCCGTGACGGTTTATTTACTCCCATCCTCAGTACAGTTAAACAGCAAAATTACGCTGATCCTGTACCCCAAGCAGTGATTTTAACAGCGATCGTCATCGGTTTTTCCATTCAGGCGTTAATGCTGGTGGGAGTAATGAAATTAGCTAAAGATAACCCCACCCTCGACAGCAGCGAGATAGAAAAAAATAATACACCATGAATACTTTAACGATCGCTTGGATAAGTTTACCCTTTTTGATCGGCTTTATCATCTATTTATTGCCGCGATTAGACAAATATCTGGCTCTCGCCGCCACTATTATCTCTCTCGCCTATTCTCTCCTTTTATTTAGCCAATCCTCCCCCATAACCCTCAACCTACTAGATAATTATGGCGTGAGACTGGTAGCCGATCAGTTAAGTGCCTATTTTATCCTCACTAATGCCCTAGTAACGATGGCAGTTATTTTTTATAACTGGGAAAGTAGCAAAACCGCCTTTTTTTACGCCCAAGCTATCATTCTCCACGGCAGTATTAACTCTGTCTTCGTCTGTGAGGATTTTATTAGCGTTTACGTTGCCCTAGAAGTAATTAGTATTGCCGCTTTTCTGGTGATTGCCTACCCTCGCAGCGATCGCTCTCTCTGGGTTGCCCTGCGTTATCTGTTTATCAGCAATGTGGCGATGTTATTTTACCTTATTGGCGCAGTTTTAGTCTATAAAGCCAATAATTCCTTTGCTTTTGCTGGTTTAAAGGGCGCACCTCCCGAAGCCTTGGCTTTAATCTTCATGGGATTATTAGTCAAAGGGGGAATCTTTGTCTCGGGATTATGGCTACCGATGACACACTCGGAATCGGAAACCTCCGTCTCGGCGCTGATGTCGGGGGTGGTGGTAAAAGCTGGCATTTTTCCCCTCCTGCGCTGTGCTTTAATCCTAGAGGATTTGGATGTCCTAATTCGGCTTTTCGGGGTGCTAACGGCGATTTTTGGCGTGTCATACGCAGTGTTTGAAAAGGATAGCAAGCGGATGTTAGCCTTCCATACTATTTCCCAGTTAGGTTTTATTTTAGCCGCCCCGGTAGTCAGTGGTTTTTATACCCTTACCCACGGTTTAGTTAAATCTTGCCTATTTCTGTTAGCGGGAGTTTTACCCAGTCGCAATTTTAAAGAATTACAGCAACAATCGATCCCTAATTCCCTCTGGATTGCCCTAGTGGTTGCTAGTTTTTCTATCTCTGGATTCCCCCTATTATCTGGTTTTGGTGCGAAAGCGTTAACGATGAAAAATTTAGTCCCCTGGCAAGAGATTATGATCAATCTTGTGGCGGTGGGGACGGCGATTTCCTTTGCTAAATTTATCTTTTTACCCCACGCTGGTGGCGAAAGTAAACAGAAGCTAACTATCGGTTTCTGGATAGCAATAATTCTACTCCTTGCCGCCCTATTTTTAGCCAATGCCGTCTATGTTGAAGCTTATAATCTCCCCAATCTTATCAAAGCTTTAGCCGTCATCGGTGCCGGGTGGTGGTTATATCTGGGAGTTTTCAAAAAGTTATCCCTAAAATTATCGCGAGCTTGGGAACAATTTGATCATCTCATCGGTATGATGAGTATAATGTTAGTTCTATTGTTTTGGATGGTTTTAGCATGATTGGACATATAATTCTGCGTTTAACTATGTGGTTTTTGCTCACCGCTAATTTTACCCCCGCTAATATTATGATCGGGGTGGCTATTGCTTTTCTTTTGCCTCGTAATTTCGCCTCTAGCGAAACTTTAGGCGATTGGTTAAAGGTAATAATTAAAGTTTTGCTGGCTATTCCCCAAGCTTATAAAGAAGCGTTTGAAATCATCTTTCGTCCCCACAAGGAAGAAGAAATTATTTTGGAGAGAATTTCGGGTAAACGTTCACCCAGATTGGCTTTTTGGGATATATTTCTCATTACTTTTACACCGAAAACTATCGTCACCGAATACAAGGAAAATGAGGGTTATGAAGTTCATCTAATTAAACGGAGTAACCAGGGATGAATATTGTTCTCATTGCCATGATTGTCGCCCTATTAATTCCCCTTTATGAAGTGGCAAAAAATGATGATATTTGGCAAAAAATGGCCGCCTTTGCCAGTGCTTCCAGTAAATCATCGATTATTATTCTAGTGGTTTCAGTTCTGCGGGATGATTGGATGATTGGAGTGGTAGCAGTGATTATTCTCAGTGTCGGTAATGCCGGCTTTATGTTATTAGCACAAATTCTTAAACGATTGAACGAATCATGATTGACATTTTCAGTTATATCTGCATCGCTATCGGAGTTTTTTTCTGGTTTTGGGGAACGGCGCATCTTTTAGACAAGCGCTCGGTATTATATAAATTACACGGTCTATCTGTCGCTGATACTTTGGGTTCCATGGCGATTATTTTCGGGCTACTTTTGAAAGTTCCCCAAAATTGGCCTTTATTGTTATTGGCAATAATTTCCTTAGCAATTTGGAACACCATGTTAGGCTACGTTTTAGCTTATACTTCTAGCGATCGAGAGTAGAATTAAAGATGAATGAAAGTTATCTCTATGTTATTGTTGCCCTCTTGCCTTTAACTGCGGCGATGGTGATGTTACAATCTAATCCCTACCAAGCTCTAGTAATTCGCGGGGTTTTGGGAGCAATAGCAGCCTTAGTTTATGCTTTATTAGGTGCAGCAGATGTGTCTTTAACCGAAGCTTTGATGGGAACCATGTTAGCCGTAACTCTCTACGCGGTGGCGATTCGTTCCTCTTTAGTGATGCGTTTAGGAGTAATTGCGGAGGAAAACGATACAGTTTTAGAACAGTTAAAAACTCAACTACAAACGGTTTTAAGTAAACGTTTTATGCGTTTAGAATTAGTTGCCTACAGTGATAAACAAGCTTTGCAACAGGCACTTATGGATAAGGATATTCATGCCGTCTGTATCCGTCAAGACAATCCAGAAACTATCTCCTACGAAACCACAATTAGATTACCCTATCTCTACGATATTTTTAAAAATGAATTAACGGCAGCCAACACGATTTTAACCTGTATTGAAACCCGAAAATTAGAGGAGAAACACTAATGAAATGGATTTATACTCTAGCCGCCATTGCCTTCGCTATCAAAATGGTAATTATTCCCAATACTGCTTCCTCTGTATCATCCTTAGAAATTGTTGAATCCCTAGTGCGCGACGGCGGTGTTCCTAATGCGGTTTCGGTAGTGATTTTTCGTAATCGTCTTTACGATACCATCTATGAAGTGGTTGTTTTTACCATTGCCATTATGGGGGCGAATTTTCTTTTAGCCACCGAAAAACCCGCCAGTAAAATCCATCAATTTACTGACCAACCTTCAATTATTTTAGCCCGTTTAGGGGCAACAATTACCGCTTTAGTGGGCATTGAATTAGCTATCCGCGGACATTTAAGTCCGGGGGGAGGTTTTGCCGCCGGAGTCGCCGGAGGTACGGCAATTGGTTTAATAGCAATTACCTCGTCTCCCGAATGGATGCAAGCAATTTATCGCCGTTGGCAAGCGGCAACATGGGAGAAAATTTCCGTCTTAGTTTTTATTGTTTTAGCCGCCATTACTCTCTCAGGATTTGAGTTACCCCACGGGGAATTAGGTGCGCTATTTAGTGGCGGCATTTTGCCGATACTAAACATTTTAGTCGCCGTTAAAGTAGCTTTAGGTTCCTGGGCAGTAATCCTCGTTTTTATCCGCTATCGCGGTTTATTGTGAGAGGTTAATATCTATATTTATAGAACGTAGGTTGGGTTGAAGCATGAAACCCAACGCCCACTCATGTTACGCTACCGCTAACCCATCCTACAAATAATTGTGCCTCCCTACTTAATAGCTATAATTTATAGCTTTAGGTCAAAACTGGGGATTAACCGATAATCATAACATGACTTGATGGTTGAAAAAATGCTATAGTAATTTTGTTGCCCTCCTCAAGAATCAATAGGCATCTAATGATTCTGCTAAAAGAACTCCCGAGGTAAAAATTATGGTTAACGTTATTCGCGGTTCTTCAGCTAAACCTGTATCTTCTCAAAGATTAGCTAAATATTTTGAGGAAAGAACAGATATAGAGGGAACATTGTATATCGGCTATCCTATTATTGGAACTCCCCAAGGAGGATATCAAATTGATGCTCTATTAGTCTCTCGTCAGCAAGGGGTTATTATTTTTAATATTGATGAGGGAAAAAATTATGATTTGGATATTGAAGGCACTCAAGACGAGAGCATAACCAAGTTAGAAGCAAAACTGCTGTCTTATAAAGAGCTTGTTCAAAAAAGAAAGCTAATAGTTAACATTTCTGTAGCCACCTATGCACCGATTTGGAATAATTATCCAGAAGGAATTAACCCAGAGGAATATCCTGTTCTTATTAAAGATAAAGATCTTGATGATTTTATCAAGAAATGTCAAGGCAATGATTCTGAATATTTCGAGAAAGTCAACTCAGTTATACAAGCTGTTACAACCATTAGAAAAAAAGACGCTCGCAGTTATGTTGTTAAACCAGATTCTAGGGGAGCAAAGTTAAAAAAATTAGAAGATTCTATCGCTAATCTTGATGAAACTCAAAATAAGGCTGTTTTAGAAACCACTAAAGGTGTACAAAGAATTAGAGGTTTAGCAGGTTCGGGAAAAACAATTGTCTTAGCGCTGAAAGTAGCTTATCTTCATGCAACTCATCCCGATTGGAATATTGCTGTTACCTTCTATACACGCTCGTTAAAGGATCAATACAAAGATTTAATTACTCGGTTTAGTTATGAGCATAAAAATTCCGAACCAGACTGGGAAAAAGTAAAAATTATTCACGCTTGGGGAAGTCCTGAGATAGAAGGAATTTATTATGAGCTATGTAAACGACATAATATTGAATATTTAGATTTTAGTCAAGCAAACAACCTAACATATTTGTTGAATGAAGACCCTTTTGAGTTTGTCTGTCAAAAAGCCTTCCGAGAGATTAAAAAATTTCATCAATATTATGATCTTATTTTAATTGATGAAGCTCAAGATTTTCCTCAAGACTTCTTAAGACTCTGCTATGAAATCTTGAAAGATGATAAACGTTTAGTTTATGCCTATGATGAGTTGCAAAGCTTAAATAGTAAAGTCATGCATTCTCCCGAAGTTATTTTTGGAAATGATAATCATGGTAATCCTAGAGTTAAATTGGAGAATTTACCCAGCGAACCCCAACAAGATGTGGTTTTAAATACTTGTTACAGAAATTCTCGTCCTATTCTGTCCTCTGCTCATGCTCTAGGTTTTGGAGTTTATTATCCACAGGGACTAATTCAAATGTTTGATAATCCTCAATTATGGCAAGATATTGGTTATGAGGTTGAAGAAGGAGAATTAAAATCAGGAGAATTTGTTAAACTGATTAGAACCCCCAAAACCAGTCCTAAATTCCTTGAAGAACATTCTTCTATCGATGATATTATCAACTTTAAATCTTTCGATAACAATCAGGAGCAATTTGAATGGCTAGTGGAACAAATTGCAAAGAATCTCAACGAAGATGAATTAAGATGCCAAGATATTATGGTTATCCATCCAATACCTAAAAATGCTCGCAACGTTTTTGGAAAAGCTAGAGAAATGTTATTTACAAAAAATATTAATTCTCATTTAGCAGGTAGCACATCTTCTCCCGATGAGTTTTTTCAAGAAAACTCGATTGCTTTTACACAGATTTATCGTGCAAAAGGCAATGAAGCGGCAATGGTTTATTTCATTAACGCTCAAGAATGTTTATCTGGTTCACAAATTGCTAGTAACCGCAATATTTTATTTACAGCGATGACTAGAAGTAAAGCTTGGTTAAGAGTTATTGGTTATGGAGCAAATATGCCAGCTTTAGAGAGGGAATTTCAGGAAATTAAATCGAGAAATTTTGCTCTTGAGTTTACCTATCCAACCCCCGAAGAACTTCAACAAATGAAGAAGGTTTATCGAGATACTCTTAATACCAAGAGATATAAAAATGACAGGGAAAAGCAAGAATTAATTGCCAAGTTAAAAAGTATAGAATTTTCATCAGATGAAAAAAACGAAATTATCAAAATATTCCAAGAATAGTTAAGAAATGCTTAATGTTCAGAATATCTTTAAAGATGTTAAAAATTTAACGGCTAAATTGATAGAAGTAGGATTATCAAGTCAGCAGAACTTTCCGACTTTGAATAAATTGAGTCAAAATATTTCTGAGATTAGCTATGCCAATAGTTCCGACTTATCCATTGCCCTAAAAAATGTTGCCTATCAAGATATTTATGATGAGCTTGATCGCGGTAAGAATTATAATATTAAAATGATTGATGGAGCCTTGATTCAATTACTTTATCGCTTCCAAGGATCGCAGTTATTATCCCATAGACTAGCTTTCTTCTCATCCCCTTATTTATAATCTTTTCAAAATGAGCCAGAACTATATGAAGAAGATGAGATATTTGCCGATATTATCGACAAAAATATTGTAGCTGTACCGATTAGATTTGATTACGATCCTGATAATTTTCAAGAGATTCATCACCCCAGATGTCATCTCACCCTAGGACAATTCAAAAACTGCCGAATTCCAGTGTCCTCCCCTTTAACACCCAGCATATTTATTGCTTTTATCCTTCGTAACTTTTACAATACAGCCTATCATCTATATTCCGAGCAGATCAATTTTAACAATCAGCGATTTCCAGAAACCATAACTGAAATAGAAACGAATATACTACATTTTGCTATTAAATCTCCCTCTCTATAGTCCCTATCGGATTTACCCTCATACAGTTCAGCGAAACCTCGAAATTTTTTCTCAAAAAAGCTTGACAAAATCCCTCAACTTGCCTTATACTTTCTAGTATAATGGGAATCCGTGCCTGCCTGCGAACAGCTATTTTTTCAAGGAATAAGGAGTCAGGGAAAATAAAGACTCCTTAACTGAAGACAGTTTATTTGTGGAATTGGTGCAGTAGGTTGCGAAACTCCGGAAAACTAATCTGATGATCGCGACCGGTATCGGCATGGTGTAACATAGCTTCGATTTCCTTGTCTGTCACCCCCGGTTTGATCGCCTGAAGACAAGCTTTTAACTCCTCAAGGCTAATTTGTCCGGAGCCATCACTATCGAATAGCTGGAATCTTTCCAATAAAATTCTTTCCTGTTGATCACGATCGCTGTCACTACTAAAAGATAGACGATCGAAGACCTGAAAAGCACGGGCGATATTTTGCCATAATTGACGGGACAGAGGACGATGGAGAATCGTTTCCTCCTCCTGACCGGTAACTCTGTACTGGCGACGCAAAGACTCGACAGTTTCCGTTTCCGCAGCCGGCAATTCCGTCAATAAATGCTTGATCGCCTCCCTGGAACTCTTACCGGTTAACACTTCCAGCAATTCTGACCCCACCCGGCGATCGGGGTCTTTTTTCCAAGTCACCAACAAACTTTCTAACAAAGCATCGCGGTAACTCTGCAAACGCAACCAATCCTCGCGACTATACTGCTTGTCCGGATCGAGAAGTTCGGCCGATTCCACACCCAACTCTGTTAAAATTGCCTGATGTTCGGCCTCGGTAATCGTCAACTCTAAGCGCATTTGTTCTAGGATTTCGAGGCTGTGGCCGAAGTCAGTATATCCCTCCTCCAAAACCTCTTTTAACACGGCTTTATAGGCTTTTAAACACTTCTGGTGGGTGAAATCCGGCAGTATCTTGGCTAACACATACACCTCATCCGCGTCCAAAGCTTCCAGCGATCGCCCATCGAGATATTTAGCCGTATCGAGACCCAGTTTACCCAACTGTTTACGCAATCTTCCCGCTAGTCCTTCTCGTTGGTAACGGCCCGGCTCCCTTGTCCAGGTGCGATATAACCATAAACTACTCAAAACAGCCGGTAAAATATCAGCGAAATAATGCCAAAATTTTGGCAAAAGATTAATAAAAGAACGACCAGCGAAAATAAAGAAGAAATTGAAAATCAGAAAAGTTCCGACAGTAAAGACGCGGTGACGGATAATTTCGGTCGGTAAGGGCGACTTTTTGCGGATTCTATAGACTTTATAGGCATTTTCAACTTTTTTACCGAGAAAGTAACCCAAAAAAGTGCAGATTGCCAAAGTTAAGGAAACAGCTACCAGCTTCGGAATCGCAATTGCCTGACCAGCAAGATAAAAACCCGGTTGAAAGAGGGATTCTAGTTGATTTTCTTCGTGCGCCCAAGCTCCAGAGAAATAATAGTCCCAATTGCCAGCATAGAGATAATAATAGATAGAATAGCCAAAAACTAAGCCAAAATAACCGTAATAAAGCCATTGGCGATCTCTGTTAGTTATCCCATCCCAATAGGATCTTTCCGCATCGATATCGATACAGGGACTCTGACAGGCAACACAGGCACTTTGTTCGCTACCATCTTCACGGACAATACGACACATGGATTGAGTAATCCCACCGCGACTGTCTTCGTGAGCGGTACTATTCAGTAAACCCCTCGGTTCACTGTAAATCCTTTCCACTGGACTCATGGGACAGAAATAGTTACACCAAGATTTGCCCCCATACCAATAACCCACAAAGATCGCCCCTAGAATAGTAAAGATTAAAAAGCTACCCAAGACTAAGCGATCGGAATTATCAAAGAGAATCCGTCCGCATAAACCCAAAAATAACAGACTTAATTGTAGATAGAGATAATTCCGGGCTAACCAAGAGTTTTTCGGCACTTTATAGATTTCATAGCGGACTTTCCCCGATTTATCGGTGTATTTTTTCTGACGCTGTTTACCCAAAGCGCGCGGTATTTGAGAAAGAAAGGATAAAGGACAGATACGCCGCCAGAGTTCGTGACCGAATA
Source organism: Microcystis sp. LE19-195.1E (assembly GCF_027532095.1). NCBI lineage: Bacteria > Bacillati > Cyanobacteriota > Cyanophyceae > Chroococcales > Microcystaceae > Microcystis > Microcystis sp. LE19-195.1E. The sequence continues at coordinate 35,926 of NZ_JAPZSZ010000010.1, read as the reverse complement.
CTAATAAGATAAAAATGCTACTAGGAACCACTATTCCCCAAAAAATCGGCGCAGCTAACTGATAGGAGGATTGGGGTAAGCAAACCCCCTGGACTTTAATGCACACATCGGGATCAACTCTCAGGGGACTAGAGAGATTATTAGTATCGGTTAATTGTGCCGAAATCGGGTCAAAAAACAGAGAAAATATCAGAATTAACCAAGCGATGGTAACAACCCATCGCAGATAGTGCATTGATCGTTCGGGAATTTGTGCAAACATAGGTCTAAGTAGTGACGGAGAAGAGACTTTTAAGGGAGATTAGGGCTTCAATCCTCGAATTATCAAGCTTTTACTTTAATAGCGGCGAAAAACTTGCCTTTTTGAGGGACTGCATTGCCTTTTTCTACCCCCGAGGAAATTCCCCTTCAGGCAGCAGGGTGCGGCGTTGACAAATTAACAGTGATCCAGTATATGTGGGAAAATTGTCTTAAAATATTATCTACGCTGCTACTATCACTAGACTAGAACATTAAAGAGCGTATTGGCTTAATCCTTCTCAAAAGTTTAAATTCTATGGCTGAAAGCTTGAACCATAAATCCGAAAAACCCTCTCCTCCTCCCGTCCCCCAAGAAAACCCTTGGCTAGAAGCAGTTAAAACCATTGTCACGGCTGGAATTTTGGCTTTTGGCATCCGCACTTTTGTGGCCGAGGCCCGTTATATTCCCTCTTCTTCCATGGAACCCACTCTCCAGATTAACGATCGCCTAATTATCGAGAAAGTTAGCTATCATTTTCAGAAGCCAGAACGGGGTGATATAGTGGTTTTTAGTCCGACAGCCGCTCTCAAAGCTCAAAATTTTCATGATGCTTTTATTAAACGGGTGATTGGACTGCCGGGGGATAAGGTGGAAGTCAAAAACGGTCTAGTTCACGTCAACGGTAAAGTTTTAGCGGAAAAGTATATCGCCGAAGAACCTAATTATACTTTCGGACCGGTGACAGTTCCCCCCGATCAATATTTGGTTTTGGGCGATAATCGCAATAATAGTTATGATTCCCACGCTTGGGGCTTCGTTCCCCGGGACAACTTAATCGGTCGCGCCGTGGTGCGTTTTTGGCCCTTCAATCGTCTGGGAGGACTTGACAACCCCGACGCTGCCACAAATCAGAATTAATGTCAAGAAAATAAATAGGGTTTGCGGCAAAAAGTACGGGCGAAGCATTCGGATAGAAAATCTACGGTTTCACCGATAGGTTATTGCCCGAATGCTTCGCCCCTACAGGACGCGGGCTGATGAAGACGCAAGGTTTTGAAGCACGATTCTCTCAAAATCTTGCACCTGTTTCACGAGAAAAGCCACAAAACCCTTACCTTGCCTACATTTCACATTTATTCAGCAAGCCCTAAATATAAAAATTCCCCCTAGTTTTAGGGGGATTCGTCCGTCTATTTGAACATATTACTCACGGAATTGTCCTCATGGATGCGCCATATGGCCTCCCCCAGAATCGGGGCAACCGGCAAGACTTTCAGTTGCGGGAAAAAATGTTCTTGGGGGACGGGAATCGTGTTAGTAACGATCACTTCCTCGACTATGCCACTGGATAAACGCTCGATCGCAGGACCAGAAAAAACCGGATGGGTGGCACAAGCATAAACCTGTCGCGCCCCCTTGGCTTTCAGTAACTGCGCCCCTTGAGCGATCGTACCGGCCGTATCGATCATATCATCGACTAAAACCGCCGTTTTATCCTTAACATCGCCGATCAAGTTCATCACTTCCGCCACATTATGGGTTTGCCGGCGTTTATCAATAATTGCTAGGGGAGCATCACTGAGTTTTTTGGCAAAAGCCCGCGCCCTGGCCACCCCACCCACATCGGGAGAAACCACGACGATATCGGGTAATTTTTTACTGAGAAGATAGTCCACCACCACTGGGGAACCGTAAACGTGATCGAAGGGAATATCGAAATAACCTTGAATTTGGGCCGAATGCAAATCCATGGCCAACACGCGACTTGCCCCCGCTTCCGTGATCAGATTAGCCACCAGTTTAGCGGCGATCGATTCCCGGCCGGCGGTTTTGCGATCGGCGCGAGCATAACCATAATAGGGAATTACGGCGGTAATTTGTCGGGCAGAAGCACGACGACAGGCATCAATCATGATCAACAATTCCATCAAGTGATCGTTGACGGGATTGCAACAGGGTTGAATTAAATAGACATCACAGCCCCGGATCGATTCCTGAATCTGGATGTACAATTCACCATCGGCGAAACGTTTACGAATCATCGGCCCCACATCCATACCCAGATAACGGGCCACCTCTTGGGCGAGAGATACATTAGCGGATCCCGAAAAGAGACGCAGACGATTGCTGTCCGACGCGGCGGGAAACATCGGATGTCGCATCAAAGTAGCAGAATAGCTCACAGCAGATTCTTTACCCTCAAACTCAAGGCACTTTTTTCTATCATCTCAGTTTTGTTGAAAATCTGAGTGGATTTCTTTGTTAGATCTCAATCTTAACCAATTACCGATCATCTTCGAGCCATTGCTGCCCCTTTTAGCAGCAACGGCCATGGCAAAATTGCCGCCGGATTTTGTCAAAACCGATTAACGTTTGGCTAACTTTTTCACCGGTAATTTACGCAGACGGATCGATTTCGGGGTAATTTCTACCAACTCATCTGGTCCAATGTATTCGAGGGCGCGTTCGAGACTCATATCCACGGGGGATTGTAACTGAACCAATTCATCCCCGGTGGCGGAACGATGGTTAGTTAACTGTTTAGTTTTGCAGATATTGATCTCCACGTCCTGGGGCCGGTTGCTTTCGCCGATAATCATGTTTTTATACACTCTTGTCCCCGGAGTAATAAAGAATACTCCCCGGTCTTCGGCGTTTTTGAGGGCGTAGAAAGTGGCGACTCCTTCCTCAAAGGCAGTAATCACGCCATTGTAACGGGTGGCTAATTCCCCGGAGAAAGGACGATATTCGAGAAAACTATGGTTCATAATCCCCTCACCGCGACTCAGACGGATAAATTCGCCCCGGAAACCGATTAAACCCCGGGCCGGAATCACGAATTCCAATTGAGTACGGCCATTGCTGCCCGTCTGCATATCCTGCATTTCCCCTTTCCGTTGGCCGAGACGTTCGATACTGGAACCCACCGCTTCTTCGGGTACATCTAAAACGAGGTATTCGTAGGGTTCGCAGGGTTGACCGTTAATTTCGCGGTAGATAACTTGCGGCTGCGATACTTGGAATTCGTAGCCTTCCCGACGCATGGTTTCGATGAGAATGCCTAAATGCAGTTCCCCCCGTCCCGAAACCAGGAATTTCTCGGCAGAATCACTTTCTTCCACCCGCAGGGCGACATTAGTTTCTAATTCTCGCATTAGACGATCGCGAATTTGCCGCGAGGTGACAAAAGTGCCTTCCTGACCGGCAAAGGGAGAATCGTTCACCGAGAAGGTCATTTGTAGGGTCGGTTCATCGACTTTAATTAGGGGTAAAGCTTGCGGGTCATCGGCTAAAGTTACGGTTTCCCCGATGTTAGCGTCGGCAAAACCAGCCACGGCGACGATATTACCGGCGCTGGCCTCGTTTAGTTCCACCCGTTTAAGACCTTCAAAACCAAGAAGTTTTGTTATTTTACCCTTGACAACCGCGCCCGTATCCTTTACTAAAGCTGCCTGTTGACCAGCTTTAATTACGCCGTTATGGATGCGGCCGATAACGATGCGTCCTAAGTATTCCGAGTAATCGAGGGTGGTTACTTGCAGCTGTAGGGGTTTGTTAACGTCCCCGGCCGGTGGTGGAACGTGGTGTAAAATCGCTTCAAAGAGGGGCTGCATATCTTTGTCCTCGTCTTCGAGACTTTCTTTGGCGAATCCTTGCATCCCGGAAGCGAACAGAGTAGTAAAATCACATTGGTCGTCATCGGCACCCAGTTCCACAAACAGATCGAAAACTTTGTCCACGGCTAGGTTAGGATCGACGTTAGGGCGATCGATTTTATTGACCACGACAATCGGTCTTAATCCCTTTTCTAGGGCTTTTTTCAGCACAAAACGGGTTTGGGGCATCGGCCCCTCGTTAGCATCGACAATCAGGATACAACCGTCCACCATGCCTAAAACCCGTTCCACTTCGCCACCAAAGTCGGCGTGACCGGGAGTATCGACGATGTTAATCAGGGTGTCTTGGTAACGAACGGCGGTGTTTTTGGCCAGAATGGTGATACCGCGTTCTCTTTCGAGGTCATTGGAATCCATGACGCAGGTGGGTACATCTTCCCCTTCTCGAAAGATTCCCGACTGTTTGAGGAGTGCATCGACGAGGGTGGTTTTCCCGTGGTCAACGTGAGCAATGATAGCAACGTTACGGATAGGCAGAGACATAAAATATTGAAGTAGTCTTAGGTTTATTTTTACAAGTAAACATTTCTTAATAATTCTAGCTTAGACTGACCAGCACCGTTAGCAAATCTTTATTTTTCCTTGGTTTCCCATCAGCAAGCTCTACTGCTTACTGTTGACAGACCCCCCAAACCCTAGGCAAGTAACCCACCCTCGCAGGAGTCGAGACGATAGAAAAGACGACTGGAGGCAGGGGGTAGGGGTAAATTGAAGCTAGAGTGAAAATCCTCTTGAACTTTGTAGGTTAAGCGGGGGGAAACTTGGCGAACAATTTGCGTCAACAGTTTATCACCGGTTTTTTGGAGAATTGAACGGGGAATCTTATAAATAAACTTGGGAAACTTAACCATAACATCCATACGCAGTTCCCAGGTGACTTGGGTGATAACCGCCGGAATATCCCGTCCCTGTTGCCGAAAAATTGCCTCAATTTCCTGACTAGGAGAAGATAGCGGCATTTCCTCTAGTTTCATAATTGCCTGATAATCCACTAGATAGCCTAAAAACGGTTGATCGGGAATGGGAACACTGCGAGTATGATAGACTCCATTGACGGGCAGCTCCAGAACCACGGCGATTTTCGGCTCCAGTTCATAGCCAAAAGCACCATATTTACCGATGGTGATAATATAACCATTGTCACCGAAGGGCAGAGTTTTCATCGGTTCGGCACAACGACAAAACCAACCTTCGTGAGCGCCCAGATAATCGGCAACCTTGTCCTGATTGCTATACATATCCATACATCCGGCAAAATGGGTTTGAAAACCGAGAAATTGATTGTCTTCTTTGACTTCTACAGATTCGCGAGCTAGGGAGTTAATGGGGGGACGCTGCATGACTTAAAACCTGGAAAATGATAGTGCTAGAAACAGTTGGGGATTAACTGCCAAAGGATCGGGGAAATTTGTAGAATTGAGATTAGTGTAACGTATTGTTAAAAACTATTAGGTCAAGAAGCGATGAAAGCATTTGTAGCAGGAGCCACAGGGGAAACGGGACGGCGAATCGTTGCCCAATTAGTCGAACGTCAGATTCCCGTACGCGCTTTGGTGAGAAACCCAGAGAAAGCGGCGGAAATTTTGCCAGCAGGGGTGGAAATCGTCGTCGGAGATGTCCAACAGGCCGATAAGTTAGAGGCACTAATCGCTGATTGTAGCGTTTTGCTATGCGCCACGGGAGCCAGACCGAGTTTTAATCCCACGGAACCTTTGTTAGTGGACTACTTGGGAACTAAAAATCTCATCGATGCCGCAAAAAAGAAAGGAATCGAACATTTTGTTCTCGTTACTTCCCTCTGTGTATCCAACTTTTTCCACCCCCTCAATCTCTTTTGGTTAATTTTATTCTGGAAAAAACAAGCGGAAGCCTATTTAATCAATAGTGGACTAACCTACACGATCGTGCGCCCCGGAGGCCTCAAAAACGATGATAATCTTAATGCCATTAAAATGTCATCCGCCGATACCCTTTCTGAGGGCAATATTCCCCGCACAAAAGTGGCTTCCGTTTGCGTAGAATCCCTATTTTATCCCGCCGCTAACAATAAAATTCTCGAAATTGTTGCCCCCTCAGACGCACCCAATCTCGATTGGCCTCAATTGTTTCAAAGTGTCACCTAAACAGTGAACAGTAATCAGTAATCAGTGAACAGTAAACAGTAATCAGCAAACAGTAATCAGTGAAATGATAACCCAAATGTGGAAACTAAAAACTCATATCTGATAACTGGTAACTGATAACTGATAATCCGTTAACCTCTTAACCAGTCAAATAATTGACCGAGGGTGATTTGAAAATTCGTAGCAAAAGCGGGGACGGGTAAAAGAGCATTTTCTGATTCAAAAATAGCGATAGTTCGATCACTAAAATAAACAAAGATAATTTCTTCTTCTGGATCGATTAACCAACCCATTTGAGTGCCGTGATCCAGACAATAAAGGATATTTTTAACAACTTTAGTCTGATTTTGATCTGGAGAGAGAATTTCAATTAGCCAGTCAGGAGCGATCGCAAAAGTATTTAATACTTTTCCCTCGCTATCGCGAGGAATATTTTCCCAGAGAAAAACTGAAACATCAGGAACTAGAGAACGACTGCCAAAAGTACAACGCAATTCGGGATAAGCACGGGCAATTCGTTGGGGTTTTAGACTGGCGTTAATAGCCGGAACCAAATCACCTTGAATAGTGCTATGTTTACCTTGGGGCATTGGTTTAGGAATAATTTGACCGTCAATAAATTCCTTGGCGGGTTTAGTTTCTGGTAATTGTAGAAATTCCCTTAGTGTCAGGGAATTATTAACAGTGACAACCATAAAATTTTTTTATTGATCGCTATGATCGTTAATTTTAACGCAATTTCTCCAAGCAGAGAAGATCAAAAACGGGGCGTTGTCAAATTGAAAGATGATCCGAATCAGATGGGAACTCAAATTACTTTGATAGCAAGGATTGCATTGCATCTTTCATATTCTGATCTGACAACGCCACTTTACAAATCTTGCCAAGAAATATTAGGAATAAACTGACCGATTATCTCCGGATCATCAGTCCATTCAATTTCTGTAATTTCTCTTCTGGGAGTTACCGCAGTAAGTTTAGATTCAATTGATAAAAGCAGGTCTGCGTTTAGCCATGACTCACTGTAATGGGAAAAATCGCTAACATTAACTAAGCCAAATTTTAACAGAGTACATTTTGAGATTAGTGCAGATGAATTGATCAAAAAAGTAGTGGGAGTTTCTAATAATCGGGAAAAACTCAATAAACTTAATAAATATCGATGTAAGGGGTTGCTAAGATCAAATTGATCTTCGGTAAATTCAGTGTTGTTTACACTAATTTCTTGATTTAGAAAGTAAATGAACCCGTTTTGAGGTGTTTTAAAAGCAAGAATATTGTCTAATTCTTCAATGGGTTGTAAAGATTGAAAAATTTGATTAGCTGATTCGGTTGCTTGATAATAATTACCCGCTTGAAGATGTTTAAGTTGATCATAGAAATATTGAGGTAAAATAATATCTTTACCGAAATCTAGGATTAACGCTGGATTGTGAATACATAAATCAGGTTCAATTCCGTAAATTTGCTTCATTTTTGGTTTCCTTTTTTAAGTCAAATTAAATTAATTATTATCAGGTAAAGTATATAATCGAGTGTGTTCACTACTTCCACATTGATTACACCTATTTCCACTTTCTTGCCAACTATCTTGACGATGAGCTAGAGTACAGTTACTACAGAAATAAACCTGTTGTCTAGGTCGAAATTCTGCTTGAGTTAAGAGATCCCTTGAACCAATGACTGATTTTAATAATTCTTGAATGGTGGGATTATAGTCAGTATCTAAAAAGGCAGTATTGTTATTCGTAGAATGATCATTAGATGAATCTTCTAAAAAATCGTTTGATTCCCATACTTCAACTAATTCAAACTCAGGTAAAGTAAATTCTTGTGGGTTAGAATTAGATAATTCGGGAGGAATATCCCGCCATACTATTGAAGATTGATCAGGTGTGGGAGTAGGTCGATTAGATGATGATGTGGAAATATCTCGCCATCTAATTGAAGATGTATCAGTTAATTGTCTAGAATTTCTACGGTAGGATAATAGTCTCGAACCGTTGGCTTTATTAAAACAATAAATAATAATTCCAGCAATAAAAATACATCCAACGGCAACTAACCAAAACATAGAGATAACCTATTAATTATCCACGATCTTCCCATTTAATTTGTCTTAAATCAATGGGACTAGGCACAGTATAAGCTTTAGTGCTGTTTCCATGACCACAAGAACTGCATTGACAATTATTATATTGCCAACTATCTTCATGGTAAGCTAATCGGTGGACTGAACATAGATAAACTTTTTCTCCAGGCCGAAAGGGTTCTTGACTAATCATATCTCTAATTTCTCCCTGACTTATATCAATCAGAATATTATGAAGATCATCAGGAAAAGCAACAACGGGTGTATTTCTAGAAGGTGAAGTTGATGATGATTGTGACTTTGACCCACCGCTACTTCTGCTTCCATTAGAGCTATTATTGCTAATAACACCTATTACGATTATTATAGCAAGGATTATCCACCCAATCGGAAACCATGCAATTAAAGCTAGAAGATATATGATACCAAGCCAACCAGAACATCCAGAATTACTGTTATTGTTGCTCATAATAATCCCTTCCTGATTATTTTAATCCCTCCCTGATTCTTTGTAGATGAGAAGTGTTTTTAGTTAGATATTCAATACGATTTGGTATGTAAATAACGCTATCTACACTTTCTCCACTTTTTCCTAAATCTTCTTGATTGGGATTTGAATTGTAGCTATACATAAAGAAAATAAAGCCTTTATCAGCATTCTCGCCGACTGATATAGGAATACTTCGATTTTGGAAATTACTTCCTTGAAAGTAATTATCAAAATGAGGATGAAAAATAGATCGAGCATCGACGATATCCATTTTCCGAGATAAATCAATTTCTTGATATTTTAAATTAACCGATTGAATTGACTGTTTTTGTGAGGGTTTAGCGACAAGCAGTTTAACTCTTCCACCACTACCAAGCTTATCCCCACCTTTAAAAACAGAAGACTTAAGATACTCTGGGTGGCTATCGCTTAACTCCCTTAGGTTTTGAAAATCTTTTGATGACATTTCTTCTAAGTAAAAGTCAAACGGAGAGTTATGTTGTTGACTGCTAGAGATATTACCTAAACCTAGTAAATTAGCAAGTAGTAAAAGGAAGATAACAATTATTAACGATAATATCAGAGGTCTGATGACATCTGAATTTCGTCTAGTAGGTCTTTTGGTCTTTCTTCGTGGACCATCTTGCCAGGATATTTTATCTGTTCTTTTTTCTGGATATTTTTCACTTGGTAAATTAGCCCCAACATTTCCATAAATTTTAGGTTTAATTTGTTGAGCCGTTCTTCCCAGAAAAAATTTCATGTCTTCACGACAGGGATCATAAACAATAGATAAGCACCAAGGATGATAAAAAAATGCCTGTTGCGTGTTCATATCTGTCCCAGACATAAAAGCACTTAAATTGGGATGAGAGTGATACCAACCCACAATATTATCGTCTGGATGTTGTGCCTTAGCATAGTCCATAATTCCTGTCCAAGAATTAGGGGTAAAATCTAAATGTGCGCCTGTGCCAACAGTAGCAGGGGCGGCCACGGCTGCGGTAATATCAACATAGATTCCTAAATCAGTATCTTCATAAGCATTCCCGAAAAGAATTCCCCCTTGTTCAACTCTTAGGTTAGATTTTAAATGAGCTTTTAGATTTCTTAAAGCATCGGCATTAATATATACTCCATATACGCTTTCGCTTTCTTCAGGTTGACGATTAATACCTTTTTGTCCCATAAAATCCCTGAGATTTTTAGGAATTGGTTTATAAACATCATCGCTTTCTTGCCAGACGATATTTATTTCTTCTCGGTTAGACATGATAATTTACCTATGGAATAGTGAGTAAGCAAAAAAGTTTTTACGGACATTGAGGGCAATCATCTAAGAAAATTGCCCATTCTTTTTCGACCTTAAAGATTAGCCTAACTGATATCAGTCCAACCAAAATTAACTTTTAAGGTTTGGGTATCAACGGGAAACCTTGACATATTATTACTAGCCCAAGTTTTTGCTGTACTATTAGCAGGACTGTTTAAATTTAGGACATCTTTAGAGTATTGAATAATTTTGCCAATTCTCAAAATTAACTCGGTTACGGTTTCTCCCGGTGTCCAATAATTTCCTAGACAGACATTTTGGTTAGAAAAAACATTAGGATGAAAAATGGGCGTTAAAAACTGTGCACTGGGTTTTTCTCTAGGATAATTAGTTCCTAGTATGATTTTTACCTGATGAGTATTGCGATAAACAGGATTATTCCCATTAACTTGTTCTATCCCCTTACATCGGTATTCGATGATATATTCATAGGGGGGATTTCCTGTTTTAGAAATCAGTTTTAAACTACCGCCAGAATTCGCAATTAATTCTGAGACTTGTCGTAAATCATTGGTTAGCCTTGTTTCTCTAACACCCATAATTAACCCGCCTCTAAGATAGGATAAACTTCTAAAACATCGCCATTTTGAACCCCTGCTGAAGCTAAAGTGCTTGAACCATTTAATTCTTGTCTTGTACTCTCTAAACGCACTGAATAATCAACATTAGCAGGTAAATTCCATTTGGATTGAGTAGTAGAAACAATTTGATCTACTGTCAAAGTGGCAGGTAAAGTTACAGCAGCTTTACGGGTTCCATCTGCCATACGAACGGTAACAGATAAATCGCTCATAGTTCCTCCTATGTTGGGCAAAATTGAATTGATATTCGACCTTGGGATGTCTCGCAATGTAGAATCTCGTTATGAGGAAGACATAATTGTTCAAGGTTAATAGGGTTTTGGGTAGTTGCTAAAGAGAATTTATCTAATATCTGAATCTGTCTTTCTTGTTGACAGTTAGGACATACAATATCTCTTTCAGCAAACTGAGAACGAGGAATGTTGATCGGTTCTTGATCACCACAATTTAAGCATTGCATCCTATCAATGACTTCATTTCGTAGCCAAAGCACCGAATCAGAAAATCCAGACACATCTAACTGTTTAAGAATTTCCTCAACCGTTAAACTTGGTGAATAAGTTAACTTAATACTCGGTTCAAGGGTTAAATCATGGGCTAAACAATACTCTTGACGAGGAATTTTGACCTTAAAGGCATTCCAAGGATTTAAGTTCAGAAAAAGCTTTTCTCCTGCTTCTAATACCCCCTCTTTTTGGTGTAAATAAAGTAAAGCCTGTTGAACTTCCATTGCCGCAATAATGGAAGTAATTGTCGCAGTTGTGGGCATTGATTTCTCTGGGAGATCCCGTTTTAAACCTTGACAAGAATATCGCTGGTTTCGGCGTTTCCACATCCGATCTGTAATGGTACATTCATAACAAGCAGCATCGGTGTTAGGATCGAAGAAACTGATTTCTCCATTAACCACACCAATTCCCCCATTAATCCACGGAATCCCCGCACGATAGGCCATGTTATTAATTGCCCAACGAGCATTGATACTGTCTAAACAACCAATAATAATGTCATGTTCCCGCACATTCCCGACACCAAGATCAAACTCTAAATCTCCCTGAATTGCTCTCACTGATATGTCGGGATTAATCTCTAGTATCATGCGACGGGCAACTTCGACTTTAGGCTGATTTACGTCTGACTCTCTAAATAAAACAGAACGAGTCAAATTAGTAATTGATACAGTATCAAAATCAATGACAGTGATGTGACCAACGCCAATTAAAGCCAGATTTTTCAGTACCTCATTCCCTAAAGCACCCGCCCCAACAACTAATACGTTTGCACGGGTAAGTTTATCTTGATTCCACCAATCGATTAGGCCATGTCGGGAATATCGTTCATCTGGCGGTAGAGATACATCAGTCCATTCCATATACTCTAAGAACACTGAGAAATATAGGCTGTTTACTGATTTTATTCAGTGCCTATACTGATATACTACTCCATGATTTCAGAAGAATATCAGGGTAAATGCTAACAAATATCAGATTTTTTGCTAAGATGCTATCAGGAGTTTATCAGGGTGTAACAACAATGCACAATGAGCCATTTACTCAAGCAGCGCAACAGTGGGACTTACAAACCCTCTACGCTGATCTCACCTTCGCCAAAGGAAAACCCCTAACCCCTGTGGAAAAAACTCATCTGCGCGGCCTACTGTGTGGCTGTAGTCCCTCAGAAATCGCTGAAAAACTCCATAAAAACCCTAACGGGGTAGAGACGGATCTTTGTGCTACGGTGTATCGTTATGTTAAGAATTTACTGGATAAGAATAACGGACGTATTGATAATTGGCGTAATATTACCCAATGGTTAGAAGAAGCAGGTTATAAACATCCTTCTGCTGAAATTCCGATGACTAAGCTTTTACCTGAGCAAAGTGTGGCTAATATAACTAATGTGACTGTAGAAACAACTCAAGTCGTTATTCATTTCAATCTTGCCATCCCTACCTCAAATAATATGGGTAGTTATCAAAATGAATCAGAAAAAAGTCAAGACGCTGAGAAAATGGATACTTGATTAAGCGTTTGAATGATGATCATGTTCTCAATCAGGGGAAAACTTCCGGGGAAGAAATTAGAAAACATCACCTAGACGGGCATATTCTAAAATTGACCGGCTAAGAGCATCGCGATCATCGCGGGTGAGGTAATAATTCCGGCCGCCGATATCATTGAGAAACCGCAGTAGGGCAAGACAAGCGGACTCTAGATCCGCCCGGTGTCGGGCAGCCGCTAAAGCTTGTTCAGAGGTGGCATAAACTAGGCAATCGCTAATTCCTTCCCTGCCATCCACTCGCCAACATTGAAAAGAATAACCCTGCATTTCTGCGCTCAATTCAATCTGCCAACCGTGATAGTCAAATCGCGTATAAATCATGTCAAGCAGCCCCGTTTAGGAGAGGAGAGTCACAGGTTTGACCGCTCTGATTGTTTAGAAGCCCTGCACCTGTCTAACTTTCTAATTTAACGGGTGATTATGGAAACCCTCTGCAAACTTCGTGCAGATTTCGTGCAGAAATGATTTTGTCTACTGTCCCAAGGCAGATATTACTTTAAACGATAACCAAGACCGTGAACGGTTTCAATAAAGTCTTCCGGCGCACCGAGGGATTTTAGCTTGTGACGAAGACCGCGAATATGGGAAGTAACGGTTTCCTCGGCCGGAGAATCGTCCAAAGACCAAACTCGCTCAATAATACCTGATCGACTTAAGACCCGGCGCCCATGGGTAACAAGTAATTCTAAGAGAGCGAATTCCTTGGGGGTGAGGGAAAGAAGTTGACCGTTATAACTGGCCTCGTGGGTACTGGGATTTAACTGCAACCCCCCCCAAGATAATAAAACACTGCTGGTGCTGCTGCCACGTCGGATCAAGGCCCGAATCCGCGCCATTAATTCGCCCAAATCGAAGGGTTTAGTGACATAATCATCGGCCCCTGCGTCTAATCCGTCGATTTTATCGATTACCGTATCCCTTGCGGTTAATAATAGGACGGGAACGGTGGCATTAGCAGAGACGGGATGATGGGATTCCGCTCGTCGCAGACGTTGACAGAGCAAAGTTCCGCTTAATTTTGGCAGGGTGACATCGAGAACTAAAAGGTCATATTTGCCTAATTCTAGCCAATTCCAGCCTTCTTCTCCGTCTCTAGCCACATCGACAACGTATTGTCGCTCGCTCAATGCCTCTCGCAAAATCTCGGCTAGTTGCATATCATCTTCTACTACTAAAATTCGCATGGTCTAGACTTGACACTCCCGCCGTTAAGCTGACGCTGTGACGGGGGATTCTTGATTCACCCCAAACCCGCTTTTCGGTACAAGTACCAACGAGTCTTACAGTTTCTCCCCAAGCTTGAAATTCCGACTGTCCATCGGTATTTGTTGACAGTATTCTCATACCTTCTTCCCTTACATTCTTGGCGGCGTTTTCATCTCTATCGTGCTGCGTCTTACATTCTGGACAAATCCATTCACGAATACTGAGAGTCAATAAATCATTTTTAAATCCACAGCAAGAACAGAGTTTTGTACTCGGATAAAACCTGTCAACTTCTACAAGTTTTCCTCCCTCTCTTTTTAGCTTGTAGTCCAAGAAATTAAGCAACATACCAAAACCAGCGTCATGTATTGATTTGGCTAATTTAGTCCTTGCTAACCCTTTAATATTCAGATTCTCGGCTACAACGATTTGGTTTTCATCGCATAACTTTCTGGAGAGTTTATGAAGAAAATCCTGTCTAGTATTTGCTATCTTTTCGTGAACCTTGGCTACCTCCTTAATGGCTTTTTGGCGATTATTAGACCCCTTGGCTTTACGAGACAATGCTTGTTGTCTCCGCTTTAAACGTTTAGCATATTTTCTGGTAGGTTTGATTGGGTCAATCTTGTAGGTTGTTTCACCATCAAAAACCGTAACTAAAGAAGATAAACCTAGGTCTATCCCTGATATTTTTAGTTTTTCAATGGTTGTTGAGTCATCCATCTCAAACAAGATGGCAGCCAAATATTTATCTGTACTGGTTTTAGAAACAGTTACGGATTTAATCTTACCATTTATTACTTGAGAAATCTTAGCTTTTACAACCCCTAATTTAGGTAGCTTAATTCCCTTATTTCTAATTGAACAACTTTCAGGATAACGGATTGATTGTTTTTTGTGCTTACTTTTAAATTTAGGGAATTTTGTTCTTTTTGAGAAGAAGTTCTTAAAAGCAGATTCTAAGTTTTTCAATGATTGCTGCAAGGTAGCGGCAGTAGCCTCAGCTAACCATTCAAAATCCAGCTGTTTCTTGAGTTTGGTAAGGTCTTTTGCCATGTCACAGTAGGTCATTCCTTTACCAGTCTCTAGGTACTGATTGTTAGTTTTATTTAAGTAGTAATTCCCAACAAAACGGACGCAACCAAAGTTTTTAGCTAAGGCTAGTTCCTGTTTTTTGTTTGGGTATATTCTCACTTTTAAAACATTTAACATCAGCCTGACCCCATCTGTGCTATCTTTTCAGTATAACACTTCCGCTTAAATATGTCAAGCTCATACATACCTTAAGAATCAAGCCTTTCCTTATTAGGAAACGCTGTCGCGTTAGTTTAGATTCTGGGGGCAATTCATCTCCCGTTAATTTCTGGTATATTTTTAATTAAGGAGAAATTTAACGGGAGTCCTCTTGCTCCATTTAGATAGAGTAAGCTGGAAATAGCGTCGGTTAACTCCTGATGAATTGGCTCAAACAAGGAAAATGGATCGCGGGAGGTTTCGGGCTAACTGTCTTATTGATGGGAACTATTAGCCTAGTTTCCTATCGCAATACCCTCGCCCTGCGTCAGCGCGCTGCCGAGGTGGAAGTTACCTACGAGATCATCGATAATCTCGCTAATCTTTACGCTAACATGGCGGTGGCCGAATCGGGAAGACGGGGTTATATCACAACTGGCAGCCCTAGGGAATTAAGCCGTCATCATCGGGCGATCGCTTTGATGCAATCTAACTGGCAACTCCTGGCTAAACAATTAGAAAACGGCACGGATTTCGAGCGGGAAATGGTGACTGAGATCGGGGATTTAATGTATCGGCGAATTACTTTATTTAATCAATCGATCGCCACCTATAAATCCGATCAATCCGATGATATTTCTCAAGATGCAATCACGGTTAAAAGTGTCGAAGTCCGGGATAAGTTTCAAAATCTTCTTACCTATTTACAAGCTAGTCAGAAAAGGAATTTAAGAAGTAGCATCGCTAGTTCTAGGGATAGTATCAGCGAAAATTCTCTTTTGGGTTTACTGGGAACTTTTATCAGTTTTGGGATTATTTCCGGAGTTTATTTTTTGATTTTTTGGCAAGAGAAACGGCGACAAAAAAGTGATGAAATTCACCGTTTATTACTACAGGAAAAAGAACTTTCCGATCTAAAAATTCAGCTTTTTTCTATGATATCCCATGAGTTCCGAACTCCTTTAACCGTGATTCTTTCCGCCTCGCAGTTATTAGAAAATGGCTTAAAAGATGCAGAACAGTCGAGCAGAAAAAACCTATATAGAATCCAGTCTTCTGTCAAGCTAATGAATCAATTCTTAACAGATATTTTGATTTTAACAAGGGCAGAATCTGGTAATCTCAGTTGTCGGCTAGAGCCGCTCGATATTGAAGCTTTTTGTTTAAATTTAGTCGAGGATTTTCAATTTATCAATAAAAATAATACCCCGATTAAATTTGTCAGTCAGGGATTGATGATCCGTCCTTATCTAGATGAGAAACTGCTCTACTCGATTTTAAGTAATTTACTCTTAAATGCGATTAAATATTCCCCCACAGGAGCAGGGATTAGTTTGATTTTGTGGAAAGATAGCGATCGCATTGTTTTTCAAGTCCGGGATCACGGTATCGGCATTGCCGAGGAAGATAGAGGTAAGATCTATGAACCCTTTTATCGGGGTCAGAATGTGGAAAATATTATCGGCACGGGATTGGGGTTAGCAGTGGTTAAAAAATGCGTCGAACTCCACCGCGGCGAAATCGCCCTAGATAGCCAAGTGGATAAGGGAACAAGCTTTACCGTCAAACTGCCCATTTCACCCTAGTTCCAGCTTGAGCGGTCTAAAGATGACAAAATGTAACTTTCTTTCTTTCGAAACCGGACGAAAGCAACGAAGAATTTTTATCGCAGCTGGAATTAGTCCAGAATCAACTCACTCCGGGTTGATGGCATCGAAATTTTAGGCAAAAATAGGGCTTTTACCGCCCAAAAAGCCTATATTTTGGCTATTTACCCCCAGTTGACCCCTGATTTTTGCAGCCAGTTAACTCTCCTGGGGAACTGGTCACGGTTTCCTGATAGGATAAGGTGACTTGGGATTAACTTATGGTGTTGAAAATATGTCTCTAAAACCTTACATTTCTCGCTTATTAGCTTTGGTTCTCGTCCTGGTCATCGGATTGATGGGTTGTTCTAGTAGTTCGCAGTTAACCGGCAATTATGGACAGGATACCCTGACGGTGATTGAAACTTTAACCACAGCCCTTGATTTAGTCAAAGATGACCCGAATAAAGCGACAGTTGAGTCGCAAGCAAAGGAACAAATCAACGATTACATCTCCCTCTACCGACGAGATAAAAAATCCGGGGGTTTGCGTTCTTTCACTACTATGCAAACAGCCTTAAACTCTCTAGCTGGTTATTATACCGCCTACGGTTCCCGTCCCATCCCCGACAAACTCAAACAACGTTTAAAACAAGAATTTAAACAGGTACAATTCTCTCTCCAGAAAGGAATTTAGATACAGATTAGGGGTTGGGTGTTAGGGTTTTGGGGAGTTGGGGTTTTGGGGTATTAGTTGAAATCCCTCCATCTCCCCACACCCCATACCCCACACCCCACTCCTGTAAAAATCAGACCAAATCCGGTTAGACTAGAAATACAAAGCGTATTATAAAAAACTACAAAATTGATTCAAGACGAAACCCTAGAATTATTGGAATGGCCGCGGCTATGTCAACACCTAGCTACTTTTGCAGCGACTAAACTCGGTGCGATCGCGATTCGTCAATTGCCGTTACCAGAAAGCAAAGAGGAAAGTTTAAACCTACTCTGCCAAACCAAAGAAGTTTATAGCTTAGAACAAAAATTAGATAGTCGTCTTTCCTTTGATGGGATTACCGACATCGGTGATGCCCTAGAAAGGGCGCATCTGGGGGGGTTATTATCGGGACAGGAACTTTTAAATATTGCCACGACTTTGGCCGGAGTGCGACGTTTACGGCGTTTAATTGACGAACAGGAAGATATACCAGTTTTAAAAGAGTTAGTAGCCGAAATTCGCACCTATCCAGAGATAGAACAGGAAATACACCGTTGTATCGATGAAGATGGCCGGATATCCGATCGCGCTAGTCCCCAATTACGGGAAATTCGGGGACAAATGAAGGTGATTAAAGAGCGAATTTACCGCAAATTGCAGGATATCATGCAAAAACAGGGCGGTGCTATCCAAGAAGCGGTCATTACCCAAAGAAGCGACCGCTGGGTGATTCCCGTCAAAGCAGCACAAAAAGAGCAAATACCGGGGATAATTCACGATACTTCCAGCACAGGAGCGACTTTTTACATTGAACCTCACTCTATCGTTGACCAAGGCAATCAACTGCGGCAATATCGTCGTCAGGAACAAATCGAAGAAGAAAAAATCCTGCGGCAGTTAAGTAATACAATCGCCGAAGCCTTTGAGGACTTAGAATATTTACTAGCGATCGCTACTAGGCTCGATCTGGCCACCGCTAGGGCCCGTTACAGTTTATGGTTAGAGGGTAATCCCCCCCACTTTATCGATGGTTCAGAAACGATTACTTTGCGGAATTTGCGTCATCCTTTGCTCTGGTGGCAAAAACACCACGAACAGGGGGGGGAGGTCGTACCAATAAATGTGCAGATTAGCCCAGAAATTCGCGTTGTTGCCATCACCGGACCAAATACCGGCGGAAAAACCGTTACTTTAAAAACCCTCGGATTAGCGGCTTTAATGGCGAAAGCGGGCCTGTTTATTCCAGCGCGGGAACCGGTAGAGATACCCTGGTTCGATCACGTTTTAGCCGATATCGGGGATGAACAGTCTTTGCAACAGAGTTTATCGACTTTTTCGGGTCACATTCGCCGGATTGTCCGCATTTTAGCGGCTTTAAATTCTCGTTCCTTGGTTTTACTCGATGAGGTGGGAGCAGGTACGGATCCGGCTGAGGGAAGTCCTTTAGCGATCGCTATTTTACAATACCTCGCCGATCATAGTTTACTGACGGTGGCTACCACTCACTACGGGGAATTAAAAGCGTTAAAGTATCGAGATTCTCGCTTTGAAAATGCCTCGGTAGAGTTTGATGATCGCACTCTTTCCCCCACTTATCGACTATTATGGGGCATTCCGGGGCGTTCTAATGCTTTAACTATTGCCCAGCGTTTGGGATTAAGTCCCGAAATTGTGGCCGAAGCGAGAAATCATCTGGGGGGGTTATCGGAGGAGATAAATCAAGTAATTGCTGGTTTGGAAGCGCAAAGACGAGAACAGGAGTCAAAAGCTAAGGAAGCTAGTCAATTACTGCAACAAACGGAGAAATTTTATACAGAAGTTTCCACGCGGGCCAATTCTCTACAGGAGAGAGAGCGAGAATTAAAGCGTTATCAGGAGCAGGAGATACAAAAGGCTTTACTATCGGCAAAAGCAGAGATTAATGACGTTATTCGCCGATTGCAAGCGGGAACAAAAACCGGTAAAGATGCCCAAAAAGCCACAGAGGAGTTAACTGCGATCGCAGAAAGGTTATTACCAAAAACGGAAAAAACTAAGGTTAATTATCGTCCGCAAGTGGGGGAAAGGGTGCGCTTGCCCAATTTGGGACAAACTGCCGAAGTTTTAGCAATTTCACCGGCATCAGACGAGATTTCCCTGCGTTTCGGGATGATGAAGATGACCCTACCCTTAGACCAGATTGAGTCTTTGGATGGTCAAAAAGTGGAAACTGCGCCAAAACCTGCCAAAAATTTGCCACAAACTCCCGCAAAACCCCAGGAGACTCCTTTAATTCGTACTGCTAATAATACTGTCGATATTCGCGGTTCAAGGGTGGCAGAGTCAGAAACGGATATCGAACAGGCGATCACCCGCGCCACCCCATCGGGCATATTATGGATTATTCACGGTAAAGGTACGGGGAAATTGCGTCAAGGTGTTCACGATTTTTTATCCCGTCATCCCCAGGTAAAACGCTTTCAATTAGCCCCCCAAAATGAGGGAGGTTCGGGGGTAACTATCGCTTATTTAACTTAGGGTTTGCGGCAAAAAGTTTTTTGTCGGGTTAGGAGTCAGCCTTGAATCAGTTATCAGTTATCAGATGTGAGTTTTCAGTTCACTGTTTACTGTTTACTGATCACTGAAAATACTCCCCACTTCCCCACTTCCCCATTCCCCAGGGAGCATCTCATTTTTATACAAGTGAGTAATTATACTTGTCCCTCAAACTGGTTTCTAGTAAGGCTTTCAAAATAGTTTGACATAAAACCTGATTTAGGGGTTACAAAGGTGAGATGCTCCCCTTCCCCACTTCCCCACTTCCCCACTTCCCCACTTCCCACTCTGCAATAACTACTGGCAGCCAGAAATACATTGGGTTCCTATCATACTTTGTGTTTTTTGTCAAAAAAACTTTTTTTTTGCAATAAAACTACACAAAAAAAAGATCATCGTTATGGGTGAAATTGACTGATTTACCTGTCTTAATTAGGATCACCTTGTAGGTGTGGCAAGGGTTTGAGCCATTGCTGCCCAAAAAAGCACATAATAACCCATTATGAAATTCTATCAAATCGCTGTAACCATTGTAACATCGTTGTTAAATAAAAATCTTTCTCAATTAATTCTTAAGAATTTATAAATATTGCGAAATGTTAATTTAAATATTCTCAAGTTTTTGGAGTCAGTAAATAATTTTTGCTTATCTTTGGCCAACATTGGGTTAGGAGACAGTATTCTCCGAGTCAGGAGTTAGGAGTTAGGAGTCAGGAGTCAGGAGTCAGGAGTCAGGAGTCAGGAGTCAGGAGATAGGAGACTTTTTTTATTTATTCTCCCCACTTCCCCACTTCCCCACTTCCTCACTTCCCCACTTCCCCACTTCCCACTGTGCAGGGGGATTATTTTCTAGAGAATAAAACGTAAAAACAGGGAATAATAAACAGAGTTAACAGAGTTGCTAAAGACAAACCCGAAAAAACGACAATTCCTAAAGGTTGCAGGAATTCTCCCCCCTCTCCCAATCCTAAAGCGAGGGGAAATAAACCTAAAACCGTGGTCACGGTAGTCATTAAAATCGGTCGTAAACGTTGGGGAGCGGCCTTTAAAATAGCTTGTAGTCGAGTAAAACCGAATTCTTGCCGCAATTGATTCGCCAATTCCACCATAATAATCCCGTTATTAACCACAATGCCCACCAATAAAACCACCCCGACGATGACAATGGCATTAATCGGGGTTTTGGTCAAATATAGTCCGAAAATTCCCCCCGCTAGGGCCAAAGGAACGGTTAACATAATCACCAAAGGGTCTATGAGTGAGTTATACTGCACGGCCATGACCACAAAGACTAAAAATACTGATAAACCCGCTAATAAACCCAAAGAACCCTGAATTTCTTGATTAGACGTGGCGGCAGCACTGGGTAAAATGCTGATACCATCGGGTAAGGGAGTGGAATTTAAAACCGATTGTACCCCCACGAGTGCGTCACTTAATTTCGCCCCTTCGACTAAACTGCCGATAATAATAAAAACTTGACGCTGATTGATTCTCTGGATGACTCCGGGGGTTTTTCCCGCTTCAATCCGGGCTATATCTGCTAATTTTAAGTCTTCTTGTCTATTGACAAAAATAGGTATTTGTGATATGTCACTAATTTTTTGCCGCGAGTTGGGGTCCAATTGCACTCGGATATCGATTAATCTTTCTCCCCGTTGCAGTTGGGTGGGGATCGATCCTTGAATAGCGGTCCGTAGCGTTTGTCCCACTTCCAGGGTACTCAATCCCAAACTATTTAAGCGTGTCCAATCGGGTTTAATCTGAATTTCTGGTTGTCTGGGGTCAGCATCGGCACGAAAACGCGCACTAGGGACTTTTTCATCGAGAATACTGAGGATTTCTTCACCAGCTTGCTCTAAAGTTTTCCCATCGCGTCCCTGTAACATCACATCCACATCGGCACCAACGGAGGGAGAGTTATTCAGAATAATACCGCGCACTTGACCGGGGGTGAGACGCAAACGCACGTTAACGAGGTTTAATTGCTCTAGTGCTTTGCTCATCCGTTCGATATATGCTTCTGTATTAGTGCCTTTTTTGAGATTAATCGTACTAGAAGCGCGCAAAATATTTTCATTGGTAGTTGTGCCAAAAAGAGAACCGCCACTGGTAGTAAAAACATACTCAGTTTCCGGTTGTGATAATAAAATCTTTTCTACTTCCCGCATCACCTGACGGTTAGTATTTAAATTGGTACCCGGGGGAAATTGGGCAAAAACGTTCACCTGTCCGGTTTGAATACGACTAAAGACTTCTTGGGGGATATATTGCCAGAGATAAAAACTACTTCCCCCTAAAATTAAAAAGGCCAGCAGGATAACAGGTATTCTGTAGTGGATGATTTTAGCTAAAAAACGACCGTAGAGGATGGTTAAACCTTCTAGACGTTGACTAAAGACTCTTAAGAGCCAAAATCGCTGAATACCACTGGAAACCCCCATATTTAACAAACGACTGGCCAACATGGGAACAACGGTTAACGCACACAGCAGAGAAGCAGCCACAGCAAAACTGATAGTGAGGATAATCTCGTTAAACAGCAGGGAAATAAAACCACCCAGTAATAAAAATGGCAGGATAGAGACGAGATTAGTCGCAGTGGAGGCCAATAAAGCAGATTCTACCTCTTGGCTGCTATTCCGGGCAATTTCTAAAAAATCTCGCTTATTTTGGTTTTGATTAACTTTGAGGGCAATATTTTCCAGCATGACAATGGAATTATCCACCACGATACCCACCCCTAGTGCTAATCCTCCCAAACTAAACACATTTATCGATAACCCGAATAACTTCATACAGATAATTGCGACGAGGGTAGAAAGAGGAATCGCTAGGGTAATGATAAAAGTCTGTCGCAGGGAACCGAGAAAGACGAATACAGTCAGTCCTGCTAGAATTGTCCCCGCTAGTCCCGACGAAACCACGTTATTAACCGCGTTTTGGATAAATACAGACTCATCAGTAGTGGGGACGACTTGTATTCCCCCGGTCATTAACCCGGATTTTTTTAATTCTGTAATGCGTTTTTTGACCCCTTCTACCACAGCAATCGTGTTCGCATTCGGTTGTTTTTGGACGCTAACCCTCACGGCATTTTTTCCATTTAGGGTGACAAAAATTCTTTGTTCTTCTGTCCCATCGATAACTCTGGCCACATCCCGCAGATAGATTTTTTCTTCGGGATTATTACTATCGGTCAGTGCTAAATCTTGGATATCGGCTACGTTTTTAAATTTCCCCACCGCACGGGTTAAAGGTTCCCCGGTTTCTCCCTCTAGTCGGCCCCCAGAGATGTCCTGATTGCGTCTTTTTAGGGTGTCTAAAACCTGATTTAATCCCACTCCTAAAGATTGTAATCGCTGCAGGTCAATATTAACTTGAATTTCTTCTCTAACTCCCCCAATCACGTCCACCACTGCCACTCCTTCCACAAATCCTAATTCTCTCCCTAATTCTTCATCGGCAAATAATCTTAAATCTTTTAGGGATAGGGTATCAGAAACGACAGCGAATTCATAGACGGGTAAACGAGAGGGTTCAAATTTGTTTAAGCGCGGTTCCTCAATAATATCGGGTAAATTTTGTCGGACACGATTAAAACTTTCGGTAGCTTCATTTAAAGCGACATTTAAGTCTCCCCCCGGTTGAAAAAATAAATCTACTCGCATCCTTCCCTCGCGAGTTTCTGAATAAACTTGCACTACTCCCTCGGTGGCACTCATTCCTTCTTCTAGGGGTTTAGTGACTTCTTCGAGAATGACTTCCGGGGAAACTCCGGGTACATTCATCCTTAAACTAATGCGGGGATAAGTGATAGAAGGAAGCAAGTCCACTTCTAAACGATTTAGAAAAAAAAGACCGATGATGATAACTGCTATAGTTAACATCAATACTCCTATGTGACGACGAATTGACAGACCGCTTAGGGAGATGTTTTCTGACATGATTACCTATGGGGGAGAGTAAGGAGTGAGGAGTTAGGGGTTGGGGTTTTGGGGTTTTGGGGTTTTAGGGTTTTAGGGTTTTAGTTGAAATTTCCCCATTTCCCCATTTCCCCATTTCCCCATTTCCCCATTTCCCCATTTCCCCATTTCCCTGATAACTGATTAATTGTGCATAACTCGACCGAAACTCCATAATTTTTGATAATAATGAAGACTGACGCTATCCCTATCATCAGTAAGTAGATTTATAGCGATACCATTGTTACCTGTTTCTTTTCCTGAACTGTGGATATATTGATTATTCCCTAGATATAACGCCACATGATTAACTCTTTTATCACCAAAAAAAATTAAATCTCCTGGGAGTAATTCCTCTCGGTTTATTTTTTGACAAAAAGCCTCCTGTTGATAGGAATCCCTCGGCAGCCAAATGCCAAAAGTGGCAAAAGCAGCCTGGATTAATCCTGAACAATCGTAATTAGGTGCAAGGGTTCCACCCCAGAGATAATGATTGGTACGGTTCCTTGCTTCCTGAGTAAAAGTGATAATCTCAGGAATATGTTTTTCTATGTCTGAACGAGTTAGAGTAATTTTTTGATAAGCTGTGGTGGCCACCGCAATTGCATCTAAATCTTCTCCGCATAACCAAGCTAAATAATTATCTTCCCTTAGCTGAATTTGTAGCCCTTTTTCGGTAATTTTTAGGGAAATAAATTTTAAGTGTCTTCCCTGTTGTGCTTGGGTAGCTAACTCTTGACAACTGGGAGAATTGTAGAGATTTAAGTCTCTTATACAGAGATATTCTTGGGTCGATGATGGGGGAATAGAGATGATTTTCATAAAAAATAGGTCAGAGTTATATTGACAGAAACAAATGCCCAACTAGCCAAAAGCTAAGGGATAAAATTGAGGATTTAATGATAAAATAAATAAGGAGAGTAACCTTAGTTCTGTCATCTTCAAGTTTCCACCTCTCTTAATTCTTGGCCACAGAGATAATTTATAACCGAACTGAATCCCTCAAATTCCTCTTGCCTAATTAACTTTTCAGGGTTCAAAAAACGCAAAAATAAGGATTAAATGGCATAAAATCTCTAAATAGACCATTTAATTGCTCATTATTCATTCTTAATTCTCCTGACTACTGACTACTGACGACCGACTCCTAACCAACCAAGACAAATTTTGATTTTTACCACAGGTCTATGATAGCCGGTTCCTTAACAATATGTTACAATAACCGGCGGGAGGGGGGAGTGACCAATATATGGAACTTTTGGGCTAGAGATAGATTCTATCGATCAGCAGTCACCTCCTAGAGTAAGCTTTTAATCAGATGTTGAGGTTAGTCCATGGCCAATGTTTCCGGGCGGTTTGAAAAGCAAGAATACAGCCAAAACTCAGAAAATACCGTCACGGTGGTCAGTTCAGTCATGTCCGGTTTTAAAAAAGCATCTCCCCTGCAAAGGGGCTTATTTTGGGGAATAACCCTCAGTTTTACCGCCCTAGTTTCCGCTACTCTCGGGGCTGCCGTCGCTTTAATTAGTCCCTTACCCGCACCAATTGGGGCTATCTTCCAAAAAACGACTTTTCCCACCCAAACAGACATCCTTGAGGCTCAAGCTTGGAATAGCTTAATTAACCAGCAGCTTTCTCGTCCTGTTAATATTTTAGTTATGGGCATCGATCGAGTTTTAGATGCCAAAAACAGCGACGATGTATTTAAAGGTCGCAGCGACACCATGCTCCTAGTGCGCTTCGACCCCGGCGATAAAACCGTGAGAATGTTGTCTATCCCTCGCGATAGCCGTGTCAGAATCCCCGGCCACGGTTTCACTAAAATTAACGATGCCAATGTTCACGGCGGACCAACTCTAGCGGCAGCAGTGGTTAGTAATACTTTAGGGGATATTACCATCGATCGCTATGTGCGGGTGACTACCGATGCCTTTAAGGAATTAGTCGATTTAGTCGGGGGTGTAGAGGTTTATGTCCCCGAACGAATGTATCATAAAGATGTCACCCAAAAATTAGAAATTGATTTACAAGAGGGTTGGCAAAATCTCAACGGCGACCAGGCCGAACAATTTGCCCGTTTTCGTAACCCCCAATACGGCGATGTCGGTCGCGTACAAAGACAACAAATTTTATTAAAAGCACTACAACAAAAGATTTTTAGTCCGACAATTCTCCCCAGTCTCCCGAAAGCAGTACAGGTTTTACAACAATATATCGATACGAATTTAAGCGTCGAGGAAATGCTGGCTATCGCTAATTTTGGCAGGGAAATTAAACAGGATGACTTGAGAATGATCCTACTCCCCGGCCGGTTTAATAGCCTTGAGGAATACGATGGTCGCAGTTATTGGATTTTGAACCGTCGCGAAATCAGAACCATTGTGGCTAACAATTTTACCGATAACTATTCCGGGGGAGAAACCTCCGTTTATAGTCTGAGGATTGCCATTCAAAATGCCACCCATACCAAAGGTTTAGCCCGTCGTACTCGTAATTATCTGGCCAAACGGGGCTATACAAATGTTTATATTAGCGATGACTCCTCCCAAAAGCTAGAAACCACGGCAATTATTGCCCAAAAAGGTGATGTTCAGTCGGCTAACGTCTTGAAAAATCAATTGGGAATCGGTAAAGTAGAATCATCCTCCACTGGTGCTTTAGACTCAGACCTAACCATTCGGGTGGGTGATGATGTGGCCCAGTTTCTCGACGCTCAACAGTAACAATGTTGAAAAATTTTTTCAGTCTGGTTTTAATTATTTTGCTGGCGATTCTTTGGCTACTTTTCGCGGCCCGTCCAGTGGCTTTAGCCCAAGATAAAACGATTAACTATAGTTTTGCCCAGCTGCAAGATCGGGATTTTTCCCATCAGGATTTACGCGGAGGAGTTTTCGCCGCCGCCGCGATGCGGGGAGTTAACCTAGAAGGGGCCGATTTATCCTATAGCATTCTCACCGAGGCTGTCCTCTTAAAAGCTAACTTAAAAGGGGCCGATTTGACCGCCTCTTTGGTAGATAGAGTTACCCTCGATTTTGCCGATTTAACCAATACTATTTTTACCGATGCGATCGCTACTCGTAGCCGTTTTTATGACACAATTATTACCGGGGCCGATTTCACTAACGCGGTCATTGATAACTACCAGGTCAAGTTAATGTGTGAACGGGCCGATGGGATTAATCCGGTCACGGGAGTGGCCACCAGAGATAGTTTAGGCTGTGATTAGGGTTTGCTGAATAAATCTAAAAACCTTGTTGGGTAATAATTTTAGACTTTTTATCAATCAAAAAGTACCAGATCTGGGAGTGATCGGGGGGAAAATCCCTGGACTTTTTCCCTGAAAGTTAGGTAATTGACCCCCTCAAAACCCCACACCCCACACCCCACACCCCACACCCTGTCCCCACAAAAAACTTTTTGCCGCAAACCCTAATTAGCAATTCCGGGCAGATTCTAGCTGACTGCTCAAAAATAGCCTACCCCCTACACCCCGGCTATCTCGATCGAGACAGCCGGGGTGTAGAATGAAAATACTGAGCGAGGCTAAAGAAAGGAGAGAGACTCTTGATAATCGTCATCGACAACTATGATAGTTTTACCTACAATTTAGTCCAGTATTTGGGAGAATTAGCCTCCGAGTTCCCGATCGCCGTGCCGATCGAGGTCTATCGTAATGATAAAATCGATCTGGCCACGATCGAACAAATGCGGCCGGATGGAATTGTCATTTCCCCCGGTCCGGGTCGTCCGGTCGATGCGGGCATATCTCTGGAATTAATCGCCAAATTTGGCCCCTATATGCCAATCTTGGGGGTCTGTCTCGGTCATCAAAGTATCGGTCAGGTATTCGGAGGGGATGTGGTCTGGTCCCCAGTCTTGATGCACGGCAAAACTTCCCCAATCTATCACAACAATGAAGGGGTATTTCAAGGCTTAGAAAATCCTTTTACTGCCACCCGTTACCATAGTTTAGTGATCGAGCGCTCCACCATGCCGGATAATTTAGAGATCACGGCCTGGGTAGAAGATGGCACGGTCATGGGAGTCCGTCATCGGGATTACCCCCACATTCAAGGAGTACAATTTCATCCCGAAAGTATTTTAACCACTGCTGGCAAGGAACTTTTAAGAAACTTTCTGCGATCCCTCTAGTGTTTGCTAATCCCCAACCCCTGAAATTAACCTTCAATTGATTAATTCTGCATCTACATTTATGAAAAGGCGAGATTTTATCTTATCGGCGGGGGCAAGTTTCTTAACCGTGGCAGTAAGCTCAGTTTTAGCGGAAACTAAACCGAAACCCACTAACCCCACTTCCCCCCAAAAACCCGATAATTCCCTCTTAGTTCAATGGTTGGGTCATAGTTGCTTTTTATTCACCGGAGGAGGGCAAAGAGTCCTAGTTAATCCTTTCCGGGCGATCGGTTGTACGGCGGGTTTTCCTTTGCCAAAAGTAGAAGCAGATATCGTTTTAATTAGTAGTCAACTGTGGGATGAAGGGGCGGCCGAGGGTTTACCCGGTAATCCGAAAATTTTGTTTGAGCCGGGGGCCTACGATCTGGGTAAATTAAAATTACAGGGTATTAGTATCGCCCACGATCGCATGGGTGGGCAACGTTTCGGTATGAATGTGGCCTGGCGTTGGACCCAAGCGGGGATTAGTATTGTCCATTTAGGGGGGGCAGCGGCCCCAATCGAATTAGAACAAAGAATTCTCCTAGGTTCGCCGGATTTAGCTTTTATTCCCGTGGGAGGTGGTCCAAAAAATTATAATCCCCAAGAAGCAAAACAGGCGATCGAAGTTTTACAGCCGCGAATTGCTGTCCCGACGCAATACTTTACCAGTGCCGCCGATAAAAATGCCTGTGAATTGGTGTCTGTAGATGAGTTTCTCAAGTTAGTCAAGGATAAAAATATCCGTTTGATCGAGGACAACAAATTACGGATTCGTGCCGCCGATTTACCCAAAAAAGGGACTCTCATTCGCGTGTTTGACTACCGCAAACTGTTACAGAAATCCTAATTTTTAGGAGCCAATGACCTAGGCCTATTGATTAACTAATTTTTTCTCGTGTAACGCACCATCAATTTCCTGATATTCGCCGGGTTACGTTATTGCCAACTCACCCTACAGCCCTGATCATAAATCAGGGTTATAATTATTTTTAATAAATTCCAGAATATTCAGCCCCAAGGAATGTCTATGTTACTACAAGACCTAAAGGAAGAAGCGGTTAAGCTATCACCGAGCGATCGACTTGCGCTAGTTAGCGCCATTATTGAGTCCTTGCAGAGTACCCCAATTGCTAGACCTGATCGTTCTGGTGCAATTGAACGGATGCGTGGCTTACTCAAAACAGACCAACTTGCACCAACCGACCAAGAAGTGGCTGCCATGTTGGAAGATCGTCGGGTGGAGAAATATCTTTAGTGAGAGTTTTAATTGATACTAATGTTCTCCTAGATTTTCTATTCTATCAGTCCCTAGGATTTGCCCCCACCTTCCGTTATGCACTGGTTGGTGTTGAAGTCGATGAATTTAGAACATACACTGAGCTTATCGAAGAATCATCCAATCTATCTATCCCAGGACTGGTTTTAGCGAAACCACTTGCAGGCGAGCTAGGAATATTGCCAGTCTTTCGCTCCTTTAGCCCTAGTTATGTTTGGCAACCTTACGCAGGAGAAGTTTACAACCCACTGATGACATCGCCAAATCTGAAAAACAAGCTGAATGAACTGCTGGCTGTAAGTTGACCTCACAAGCGAAGAAGGCATAACTAGACCGTTCTCTAAAAATTGCTTTAACAATCTTATTAAAAATGTTTTTGCTGAAAGAATCTCGCTCTTTTTTTAGACAGGGATGGACAATTGCGGTTTTACTAATTGCCCTGCTTGTTTCCCTGCCAATTTTATCGGTTGCCAGTAGTTTATTAACTAATTCCAGTCAAGTCTGGCAACATCTGATCGAAACTGTTCTCTGGGATTATCTAGTTAATTCTTTTTGGTTAATGTGCGGGGTGGGCAGCGGCGTTTTAATCATCGGTGTCGGCACAGCTTGGTTAACAACGATGTGTCAATTTCCCGGTTGTCAACAATTTCAATGGTTATTATTACTACCCCTTGCCGCTCCTGCCTATCTCTTGGCCTATACTTATACCAATATGATGGACTATTTTGGTCCGGTGCAGACGTTCTTAAGAAGTGTTTTCGGTTGGAATAGTGTCGAGGATTATTGGTTTCCTAATATCCGTTCTCTCTGGGGGGGGATTCTGATGTTAATACTGGTGCTTTATCCCTACGTTTATCTGTTAGCAAGGGTCGGTTTTTTAGAGCAATCTGTCTGCACGGTGGAGGCAAGTCGCTCCTTGGGATGTAATCCTTGGCGCAGTTTTTTTACTGTCGCTTTACCCCTAGCAAGACCGGCAATTATGGCGGGATTAGCTCTAGCTTTAATGGAAACTCTTAACGATTTTGGTACGGTGCAGTATTTTGGAATTAATGCTTTTACCACGGGGATTTATAATACTTGGTTCGGTATGGGCGATCGCATAGCTGCGGGGCAGTTATCCACAGTTTTAATGGTATTTATCCTCGTTTTAGTTTTCCTTGAACAATCCTCCCGTCGTCAAGCTCGTTACTATGAAATGACCAATCGTTTCCAGTCACCGACTAAGTACAAACTAGGATTTGTTCGGAGTTTTTGGGTAATGATCGCCTGTTTTTTACCAGTATTTCTTGGGTTTATCGCCCCTGCTTTCTATCTGGCCTATCTAGCCTTTAATCATGCCCAAGAAACTTTTAATAATGACTTTCTTAGTTTATCGGTAAACAGTTTTTTTCTGGCTAGTTTAAGCGCAATTATTGCGGTAGTTTTAGCTTTAATTCTCGCCTACGGGGAAAGAATTAATCCGAATAAAACTCTTAAGGGTTCTGTGCGGATTGCGGCGGCTGGTTACGCTATCCCCGGCATCGTGATCGCAGTGGGGGTTTTAATTCCTCTCGGCAAATTAGATAACTTTTTCAATCAAGGATTAAATATCAATTTAATTCTGAGCGGCACGATTTTCTGTGTGATTTTTGCCTATATTGTCCGGTTTTTAGCCGTAGCTTTTTCCACATTAGAATCGAGTTTAAGTAAAATTAAACCTAGTTTAGATGATGCTTCCCGCAGCCTTGGCTATGGCACCGGGGCCACTTTAATTAAAGTGCATATTCCTCTTTTGTCGGGGGGATTATTGACGGCGGCTATGTTAGTTTTTGTCGATGTGATGAAGGAATTACCGGCTACTTTGGTCTTAAGACCTTTTAATTTTGATACCCTAGCGGTGCGCGTTTATCAATACGCCAGTGATGAACGTTTAGTGGAAGCGGCGGCACCGGCCCTGGCCATTGTCTTGGTGGGATTAATTCCGGTAATTTTTTTAAGTTGGCAAATTTCCCGGCGGGCGATCGATTAAAGTGGCGGCTGATTCCTAGGCAAGTTGGCGATCGGCCAAGAGCTTAGTTCTATAGTGTAGTACAAAATAATGTTACAGTTCTTGACAAGACTACTAGAGAGAGGGGGTGTCAGTGATAGGATTCCCTAAAACCCCTTTTGTTTATTTTTGTAGAGAGAACAAAATCCTATGACAGAACTTTCTGGAAAAGCTCCTAAGTTCGGTGGCAGCACGGGCGGTTTACTCACCAAAGCCGATCTGGAAGAAAAGTACGCCATCACCTGGACCAGCAGCAAAGAACAAGTCTTTGAAATGCCCACCGGTGGCGCCGCTATCATGAACGAAGGCGAAAATCTCCTCTATTTGGCCCGCAAAGAACACGCGCTCGCTCTTGGTACCCAATTACGGACGAAATTCAAGCCCAAAATCGAAGATTACAAAATCTATCGGATTTACCCCAGTGGTGAAGTGCAATATCTCCACCCTGCTGATGGTGTCTTCCCCGAAAAAGTTAACGCCGGTCGTGAATTTTTCGGCAAAAAAGACCGCAATATCGGCAAAAACCCCGAACCAGCGACAATTAAGTTCTCTGGTGTCACTCCCTACGAAGCATAATAAATAATCCCTAAAATCGAGAGTGGGGAGTTAGATTAAGAAGCTATTTAGCCCCAAGATTTAACTTCTGACTCTCGATTTCTCTTATCGCAATCGGCAATTAATTGCTAGTTAGGGTTTGCTGAAAAAGTTTTTCCTGGGGTTAGGAGTTAGGAGTCAGGAGATAGGGTGGTCACTGTGTGCGCGTTGCGGGGGGTGTTAGGGTTTTAGTTGAAATTCCCCCACTTCCCCACTTCCCCACTTCCCCACCTCCCCACTTCCCCACTTTCCCACTTCCCACTCCTTCATAATTCATAATTCATAATTCCGTTTTCTCCCCTACAAGTGTTGTGCTATCCGTTTCCTGAACCATCAAAATATGATCTTCCCCGACTTCGATCGCTTTCGTGAACTCGCTGGCCAAGGTAACTTTATTCCTGTCTATCAAGAATGGATCGCTGACCTAGAAACACCCGTTTCGGCCTGGTATAAAGTTTGTGCCAATCAAGCCTACAATTTTTTATTAGAGTCGGTGGAAGGGGGCGAAACCTTGGGACGCTACAGCTTTTTAGGAGGTGATCCCGTCTGGGTATTAGAAGCGCGGGGAAACACCACTACCCAAAGTTTTCGCAATGGTTCTCAAGAGATTTTTTCGGGGGATCCTTTCGAGATTTTAACCCAATGTTTAGCCCCGATCGTGCCGGTTAAATTGCCGCAATTACCCGCCGGAATAGGGGGTTTATTTGGTTTTTGGGGTTATGAATTAATTAATTGGATCGAACCGCGAGTGCCTATTTATCCCGCTACCGATGCCGATCTACCAGATGGTATTTGGATGCAGGTGGATAATCTGATTATTTTCGATCAAGTTAAACGGAAAATCTGGGCGATCGCTTATGCCGATATCCGGGGTAAAAATCCCGATTTAGCGGCCGCTTATCAAGCGGCCTGCGATCGAGTGACACAGTTAGTTCTGAAGTTACGATTACCCCTACCAACTAATGCCAAAACCCTGGAATTATTACCCGTTGGTCAGGGGAAAGAATTAGTCTATGAAAGCAATACAACTCAGGAAAAATTCTGTCAAAATGTCTTGAAAGCGAAGGATTACATCAAAGCGGGGGATATTTTTCAGGTGGTTATTTCCCAGCGTTTAAATGCTAATTATCAGGGTCATCCCTTCGATTTATATCGTTCCCTGCGTCTGATTAATCCTTCTCCTTACATGGCTTTTTATAACTTTAAGGATTGGCAAATTATTGGCTCTAGTCCTGAAGTGATGGTTAAGGCAGAACGGGACGAATTAGGTAAAATAAAGGCTACGGTCAGACCAATTGCTGGCACCCGTCGCCGGGGACAAAACTTGAGTGAAGATCAAGCTTTAGCAACGGATTTATTGCAAGATCCCAAAGAAATTGCCGAGCATATTATGTTAGTGGATTTGGGGAGAAATGATCTAGGTCGGGTGTGCGATCGAGGTACGGTCAAAGTGGATGAATTAATGATAATTGAACGTTATTCCCACGTTATGCACATTGTTAGTAATGTGGTCGGGGATTTAGCAACCAATAAAAGTGCTTGGGATTTATTAAAAGCTTGTTTTCCCGCGGGAACCGTCAGTGGGGCCCCGAAAATTCGCGCTATGGAAATTATCCATGAATTGGAACCCTGTCGTCGTGGTCCCTATTCAGGGGTTTATGGTTACTACGATTTCGAGGGACAGTTAAATAGTGCCATCACAATTCGCACTATGATTGTTCGTCCCCAAGGTAATCAAAATTATCTGGTTTCCGTGCAAGCAGGAGCAGGGTTAGTAGCCGATTCTGAGCCGGAGAAAGAGTATGAAGAAACCCTCAACAAAGCCAGGGGTTTATTGGAGGCAATTCGCTGTTTAAGTTAGATTTTTTGCCCAGGATCGTCCTTTAGACTTTTTTCCCATCAAAAAGTGCCAGTGATTGAAGTGATCGGGGGGAAAATTCAGGGACTTTTTCCCTGAAAATTAGGTAATTGACCCCCTGAAAATGGGTAAAACCCTACACCCCACACCCCACACCCTACACCCTGCCCCCAGGAAAAGCTTTTTGCCGCAAACCCTAACCAGGATAACATCAAGGTTTCAGCTTATTGCCATAAGTTTAGCTACTTGGGTTCAATGGTTACTAAAATATGATAGGAGGTTGCTGGAGTCGTTTTAGTCGTAAACACGAATAAAATTTCGTTATTAGTAAGACTCTTGATGCTTGGAGGTAAATTGCTGCTATCAGAGGTATATACATCTACGGTTTGAGCTTCAGTGTCTTCATAGACATTACGCAACCCATTCACAGAAACCAAAATGCCATCTCCAGCATTTGCCAGAACAGGTGAACCGAAAGCTCCTTCCGGTTTCTCAGGCAAATATTTGTCAGGTGCAGTAACAACACCGCAGGAAGAACTGAATGTACAAGTTGTTCCTTGAATAACTGTAGCTGTAACAGTTGCCGGCACGGTAAGGACGGGTAGAGTTTCTGTTTTAGACCCGCCACCACTTTTGTTAGCAAAAGGACGAGTAGAGGTGGTAGTAGAGGTGGTAGTAGAGGTGGGAGAGTCTGAGGTGCCGCTTGCGAGGCAAAATATTTCACCACAAGCTCTCGAGAAAACTCTGGTACTGACAGAGTATTCAACTTTCTCATTGGTAGTCATCTTTACCTGAGCGTTGGCATTCAAAATCACTTGATTACCATCCTTGTGAACACAGGCAAAAAAACCGTCCACAGTACTGCTAGGGGCGACGATTCGGTTAAAATCCGTAGGACAATTGGAGTTCTTAGCAGTCGCTGCTAACATATCGGTGACGGGGGAATGTTGCCAAGTAGCAACATTTGCGGGGGTGATGTAGTTGCCCTTATCGTCCAAGTTTGGACCAAAGCGCCACAAGACTCGCGAACCGGTCAAGCTACTTTCAGGGCCGGTGGTATAGTAAACGATCTGTTCATCGAGCGGAGCCTGACTGGGATTGTTGGGGTCGGGAATTTGGAAAGCAAGAACTGCTTTCCCTGCTTTCGCTACTGTGGGTACTTCAGTACTCGTGATCGCTGTTTCAGAATTAGCGATAATTCTTGCTCGTCTCACTTCATCTGAAACAAACTCTAGAGTACGATTAAGATTATTCCGGATTTCACTATCGGCATTAGCTCGATAGTTACTTCTGAGCAGGTTAATCAAGCCAATTCCCGCCACCAAGACGGCAATCAGCATCATCAAACCTGCCAGTAAGACTTCTGTAATCGTGAAACCCGCTTGCAGACGACGATGAGCGGATTTTTTCTGCAAACGACCCAAGTGATTGATATACTCTAAATAAAAACGCATAGCTTTAACCTGTCCTGATTCCCATTTTATATACTTGCCTAAATATTTAACATTTATTGCAGTCACAGAGATTTTATTAAACTATCGGTCAATCAAGTCGAAAAGGGTTTTCGGAAACCAGTGAAAATTTACTACTACCTACTTCCTTGACAATTTCCCCAGAAAACTCCCGATGAAAAATGTCTTGACCTAACTAACTTCACCACTAACTACACAATAGACCGAGAAAATCCTCTAGATAGTGATTTAGGTATGGCCAAAAATGTGATTTTGTTCACAGCTATTAATCGCTTTGGGGAGTAAGTGATTTTACAGGTGAGTTTTTCTGTACAATTGTATTGGTATAATTGTTGACCCTCAAGGATATAAGAAGGCACAAGGACTGGTTACAATCAAGGATGGGTGGTGATTCGGTAGTAGTGATGGCGGCTTAATCCTTTGCTGTGCATTGTAGTCATGGATAAAATACCAAAGGGATCCCCAACGTGATTCTCCATTTTTTTAGAGAAAGATAGACTCTCTCTCACCAGCCGAGAAATCCTTTGTCGAAAGGTATTATTTCTGGACTTCCCCCGTATAAACATACTAGCTATGGCTAAAAGTCTTACAGAGCCTGAGTTAAAGCCATATAATACTAATGGACTACTGGACACAAAATCCTGAAGTCCTTACGCAGATAGGGTTTGAGGCAAAAATTTTCA
>NZ_JAPZSZ010000362.1:0-6003 GCF_027532095.1 Microcystis sp. LE19-195.1E | reverse complement strand
GCGAGCTACTTTAGATTTCTGTTTTAATCTTTTTTGGCTTCCCTTTTTCTTCTTTGAGAGTTTACGTTGAGCCTTTTTTAGTCTTTTTTCCGACTTACGAAGAAACCGTGGGTTATCAATTTTATCCCCATTAGAGTCAGTTAAGAAATGGTTTAAACCTAAATCAATCCCTACTTCTTTTCCTGTATAGTCAAAGGGTTCTACTCTTTCAATGTCTAAGACAAATTGACAATAAAAGCCATCTGCTCGTTTAATAAGCCTGACTCTTTTGATAGTGGATTTATCGAGAATCTCACGGTTAAAAGTGCCGATTAACTTTAATTTTCCTATCCCTGTTTTATCCGTGATGTGGATAAACTTTTTGTCTTCTGTTAGTTTCCAACCAGAAGTTTTGTAATCGACAGACCTTGAAAACTTTTTGAATTTGGGATAGCCTTTTTTCGCCAAACCCTTCTTGCTCCGTCCGCTCGCCGAATTCGATTCGGTGCGGGCGGTGCGCTTTTTACAGTTATCATAAAAACGGGATATAGAGAACCAAGCTCTTTGGGCACTTGCTTGACGAGCCATAGAGTTGAGTTTACCAACAAAAGAAAATTCAGGACTATTAGATAATTCGGTAGTTAGCCTACACAAAGTACCATAGTTAACCTGATCTTCTTTGGTAGAGTCCATCCAAAATCTTAAACATTTATTCCTGATGAACTGTCCCACCCTTATAGCCTCTTGAATGGCTATCTCTTGGTGTGAATTGGTTTTTAACTTAAACTCTATGACTCGCATTGACTCGACCTCTCAATGTGTTATGCTTATAATCTAGCAACTCATCGTACAAGGTGTCAAGGCGATGTCAGCTTTTCATCTCCGAGGTAAAACCGAGGGTTCCTTCAAGCTGACATTTTAGGTAAAAAGTTTTTTTTTAGAAAGCTAAGGGGATCAGATAACTATGAGCCAGATCACAAACACGGATAAGAGTCTTGAGGCGATGAAAAAGTTTGCCGAACAGTACGCTAAAGGTACAAATACTTACTTCTGTAGCGATCTCTCGGTGACAGCCGTAGTAATTGAGGGATTAGCGCGTCATAAGGACGAATTAGGCGCTCCTTTATGTCCCTGTCGTCACTACGAAGACAAAGAAGCGGAGGTAAAAAATACTTTCTGGAATTGTCCCTGTGTACCGATGCGGGAACGGAAAGAATGTCACTGTATGCTATTTATTACCCCCGATAACGAGTTTGCTGGGGAAGAACAGATAATTTCCCTTGACTATATCCAAGAAGTCCGCGAATCGATGAAGGGGCATTAGTTTAGGGTAATGACAGCCACCGCTTTTGGCCAAGGAATCGACGAATTTAATCGCCAGCAATTCTATGCTTGTCATGATACCCTAGAGGCTTTGTGGATGGAGTCCGCAGAGCCTGAAAAAACCTTTTATCAAGGCATTTTGCAGATTGCTGTCGCTTGTTACCATCTGGAAAATAATAACTGGCGCGGAGCGGTAATCCTTTTGGGAGAAGGGGTTAGACGTTTGCAACCCTATCAACCCGATTACGAGGGGATCAACGTGACGCACTTGGTTGGGGAGAGTTTGGATCTATTAAACTTTTTACAGAATCTCGATCCCCAAGCTTTACCGGCAGTGCTAGAAGCGATGAAAAGCAATCAGGAACATCCTCATCCCCACCTCGATCGATCTATCTGTTCTCTGCCGAAAATCCTCAAAAGTCATCCCGTTCTCTAAAAAGCTAGATTAGTTAGTCAATACAATTACGTCTATAGGTGAGATTTCTATGAGAGCAAGATACGCAAAAATCAGAGGATGGCTAGTTTACCTCGTTTCTGCTGGCTTAATCATGGGATTGGGCAATTCTCCCCTAGTCAAAGCACAGCAGAACATTGTACCAGGTAATGCCATGACAGTGCGATCGGATATTCAAGAGGCGAACTCAAAAACGGGGGTAATTACTGCTAGGGGTAACGTACAAGTGTTCTATCCCGCTCGCAAAATGCAGGCCACTTCCGCTCAAGCTCAGTATTTTAGCCGCGAACGTCGTTTAGTGATGACGGGTAACGTTTACGTTTTGCAGGAAGGCAACAGTATCCGCGCCGAAACGATGACTTATCTTGTCGATGAGGGCAGATTTATCGCTACTCCCCAAACCAGTCAGCAGGTGGAGTCAATTTATTTAGTCAAAGATAACGAAACTTCCCCCCAACCGGCTGCTTCTCCGACACCCGCACCCATACCTTCCCCTTCCCTCCCCGCTGCCCCAATTATTAACCCGCAGTGATTAGGAGTCAGGAATCAGGAGACAGGAGACAGGAGATTATTTTTATTTATTCTTCCCACACCCTACACCCTACACCCCACACCCCACACCCCACACCCCACACCCTACACCCTACACCCCACACCCCACACCCCACTTCCCCACTTCCCCAACCCCTAACACCCAACAGCCGATAAAGATGACTTTAGTATTAGAAAATATCCATAAATCCTACGGTAAAAGGCTCGTGGTTAACCGGGTGAGTATTACTGTTGCCCCGGGGGAAATTGTCGGGTTATTAGGACCAAATGGTGCGGGGAAAACCACAACTTTTTATATCGCCACGGGATTAATTAAACCGAATCAAGGGCGCGTTTGGCTCGATCAAAAAGAAATTACCAAATTACCCCTTAATCAAAGGGCGCGTCTGGGTATTGGCTATCTGACGCAGCAGGCCAGTATTTTTCGTTATTTAACTGTATCAGAAAATATTCAGTTAGCCCTAGAACAGTCGGGGGTTCCCTTTTCCCAACGGGCAAATCGTCTCTATGATTTATTAAAAGAATTTCGCCTCGATAAGATTGTTCGCACTAAAGGAGCCTACGTTTCTGGAGGAGAAAGAAGAAGGACGGAATTAGCTCGCGCTTTAGCGGTGGGAGTCAACGGACCGAGATTTTTATTATTAGATGAACCTTTCGCCGGGGTAGATCCGATCGCCGTGTCCGAGATTCAAGCGATGATCGCCGGTTTAAGGGATCGTCAGATGGGAATTTTAATTACCGATCACAATGTGCGAGAAACTTTGGCTATCACTAATCGGGCTTATATTATGCGCGAAGGGCAGATTTTAGCGGCGGGAAGTGGCGAAGAACTTTATAATAATCCTCTGGTGCGTCAGTATTATTTGGGTGATAATTTTTTCCGATAATTGTTATTAATAAAAAATCGCTGCATTATATCATGAAAGTTGGCAATTGGCAAGGAAATTTAAGTAGAATACCCGGATTTAGCATCTTAGACCGCTATATTTTTGTCGAGTTATTATTGCCCTTTTTATTTGGTATGGGTTTATTCACTTCTTTGGGAGTGGCGATCGGTACTTTATTTGATTTAGTGCGACGGATTACTGAATCGGGTTTACCTTTTACTTTGGCCTTAAAAATTCTCTTATTAAAAATGCCAGAGTTTATCGTTTTAGCCTTTCCCATGTCAATACTTTTAGCGGCTTTAATGGCCTACAGTCGTTTAGCCAGTGATAGCGAATTAATTGCTTTGAAAAGTATTGGAATTAGTGTTTATCGCCTAATAATTCCCGCCATTGTGCTAAGTTTAATAGTGACGGGATTAACCTACGTTTTTAATGATTATGTGGCTCCGGCTGCCAGTTATGAAGCTAATGCTACCATGACCAAAGCTCTGCGACCAAATCGCAAATCTTTTATTGAAGATAATATTATTTATCCTGAATACGGCAAAGTGCGGCAACCGGATGGAGGGGTACCCCAAACGGTATTAAGAAGGTTATTTTATGCCGAAAGATTTAACGGTCAAGAGATGCTAGGTTTAACCATTCTTGATCGCACCCAGCCAGAAGTTAATCAAATTATTACCTCAGAATCAGCTTCTTGGAATATTGAAAAAAATATTTGGGATTTTTATAACGGCACAATTTATCTAATTGATCCTAATGGTTCCTATCGTAATATTGTCCGCTTTCAACATCAACAATTAGCCCTACCGCGTACCCCTTTAGATTTAGCTTTTCGGGCGCGAGATGGTTCAGAAATGACCCTAAGACAAGCGCGGGAATACCTAGAAATACTGCAATTAAGTGGCAATCCTACCAAAATTAGAAAATTGCAGGTTCAAATCGAGCAGAAAATATCTTTACCCTTTGTTTGTTTAGTTTTTGGGATGATTGGGGCAGCCTTGGGATTACGTCCCCAAAATTCTAATAAAGCCACCAGTTTCGGTATTTGTATTGTCCTAATTTTCTCC
Organism: Microcystis sp. LE19-195.1E; assembly: GCF_027532095.1. Taxonomy (NCBI): domain Bacteria; kingdom Bacillati; phylum Cyanobacteriota; class Cyanophyceae; order Chroococcales; family Microcystaceae; genus Microcystis; species Microcystis sp. LE19-195.1E. The sequence goes on along the minus strand of NZ_JAPZSZ010000362.1, from coordinate 1,738 downwards.
TATTATCTCCTATCTTTTGTCACCAGTTCCTTAGGCATTGGCGGAGTTTTAACCCCCTTGATGGCCGCTTGGTTGCCCAATATTTTAGGATTAACTGCCGGGGGAATTTTGTTACTTCAATCAGCTAAGTAATTCAGGGTTAGCGGTGGGAATAAAAATTGATAATCATCAAATTTCTAAGGCTAATTTATATAAACGACTGCGGGACAAATTAGTAACCTGTGCTAATTGTCTGCTGGCTTGCGATCGATTAACTCCTCCTTCGATAATTTGTTTTAATTCCCGTTTTAATTCCTCGTCGGATAATTGGATAGTATCGAACCGATTGTTGCCCATAACTACGATAGTAAATTCCCCTTTAGGAGTTTTATTCGCCAGATATAAATTAATCGCCTCGGCGACAGTTCCTCGCCAAATTTCTTCGTAAAGCTTGGTTAATTCCCGACCTAAAACTATCTTTCTCGTTGGGCCGAAAGTTTCTCGTAAATCCTCCAAAGTCTTAATAAGTTTGTGAGGAGCTTCATAAAAAACCATCGTTCTCGTTTCAGTTTTTAAACCCTCTAAGCGCTCTTGTCTGAGCTTTTCCTTACCCGGAAGAAATCCTTCAAAACAGAATCTTTCCGTGGGTAATCCCGACACCGCTAAAGCAGTAATTACCGCCGTTACTCCGGGGATGGGAACCACTTCGATCTTAGCTTCTATACAAGCTTTAATTAACTCATAACCAGGGTCAGAAATCCCCGGCATTCCCGCATCAGTAACCAAGGCGATATCCTGACCTTGGCTGAGAATATTTAATAACTCATCGAGACGGGAAAGACGATTATGTTCGTGGTAACTAATTTGAGGGGTTGGAATATCAAAATGCTGCAATAATTTGCCAGTGTGTCTGGTATCTTCAGCAGCAATTAGAGAGACTTTTTTGAGAGTTGCCAGGGACCGGAAAGTCAGATCGTCTAAATTACCGATCGGCGTTCCCACCACATACAATTTACCGATATTATTCATAAATTAGCTAAAAATAGGCTATTTAGTCGTATTTTCAGTGATCAGTAAACGGTAAACAGTAGGCTGATAACCGATCACCGATCACTGATCAGACTGTCCACTAAAAACTGATAAGTAGGGAGGCACAATTATTTGTAGGATGGGTTAGCGGTAGCGTAACATGAGCGAGCGTTGGGTTTCATGCTTCAACCCAACCTACGTTCATCTTATATTTAATTCCACCCACCCACTTATCTGATCACTGATCACTGATAACTGATAACTGACGACTGAAGACCGATCGCTTTTCTCTGTTCAGGGATCGCCCAAATGGGGTAAAGTAGGTCAAGGTATGATCACCCCTGTTATTGAATTAATCTAGTCTAAGGAGAACGTCTTAGTAATGTTAACCCTAAAAATCGCCGTTTATATCGTTGTTTCCTTCTTTGTCTTACTTTTTATCTTTGGCTTCCTTTCTGGCGATCCTACCCGTAACCCCGGACGCAAAGACTTTGAGTAGAAGACAATTATCAAACTGGTTCTAGGGTAGAGGCACAGGGAACAAGTTATTAAACTTTCCCTGTCTCCCTAGAAATAATGATCATGGTAGTATCATCGGAAATTTTGGGTCTGAAACCCCGCCGTTCTAGGTTGGCTTTACGTTAGAATTAAAAGGCCAGTCTCGAAAACCAAGTGGACGGCGCAGCACCTTGAAAACTCGGCTTAGGGGGTTCCGACCAGAAAAGCTTGG
>NZ_JAPZSZ010000038.1:0-5957 GCF_027532095.1 Microcystis sp. LE19-195.1E | reverse complement strand
GTCAGTCTGTAGAGCGACCATAAGACCAGAACAGAGTAAATCTGTTAAGGCAGGTGCGAAAAATCCTTCGGGAAAGAAGCAGAAACCTAAATCGTGAGGTTTGGGAATCACCGTCCGTTTACGGCGGTGAGGATGTCAACTGTCTTTACTGAAATTATGCGCCGCCGCCGTTAAACAAGGTGATGCACAAGTACAGCAATTTGTCAAGTTAATTGAGGTGCGCGATCAGCTAACCGCTCAATTAGCCCATCGTCCCTCCCTAGAACGCTGGGCAAAAACCGCCCAAATCAGGGTGTCTGAGTTAAAAATGCTTTAAAAGCAGGGAAACAGCGTTGGGCGCACCTAGCGGGCTTAGAAGTGGGGGAATTAGAAGAAATTATTGCCCTTGGTACCCGTGCCAAAGAACAGATGATCAAGGCCAATTTACGTCTGGTGGTGTCGGTGGCCAAAAAATATCAGAATCGCGGTTTAGAATTATTGGATTTGATTCAAGAGGGAACCCTGGGTTTAGAACGCGCCGTCAAGAAATTTGATCCCACCAAAGGCTATCGTTTTAGTACCTATGCCTACTGGTGGATCCGTCAAGGAATGACAAGAGCGGTCGCAACGCGCTCGCTACGCGAGATCGCAACGAAAAGCCAGATTATTCGCTTACCGGTTCATATTACCGAAAAACTCAACAGAATTAAGAAGGCACAACGGAAAATCTCGCAAATGCGCGGTCGCACTGCGACCGTAGAGGAAATTGCCCAAGAGTTAGCTCTGACTCCTGAAGCTGTGCGGGAATTGTTGATGACAGTGCCGCGTTCGGTTTCCTTAGAAATAAAAGTGGGTAAGGAAAAAGATACGGAATTATTAGACCTTTTGGAAATCGAAGCAGTGTCTTCAGAAAATCATTTTGTCTATGAATCTTTGCAAAGAGATATCAGAGAACTATTGGCAGATTTAACCACTCGCGAACGACAAGTGATTGAATTGCGCTATGGTTTTCTCGATGGTAAATCCCATTCTTTAGCCGATATCGGTCGCACTTTGGAATTATCCCGGGAAAGGGTACGACAAATTGAGTTGAAAGCTTTGCAAAAACTGCGTCAATCCGGGCGACATCATCAAATTCGTGATTATTTTGAAGCGTTGAGTTAGTTAGGGTATGTGGAAAAAGTTTTTCCTGGGGGCAGGGTGTGGGGAGTATTTTCAGTGAACAGTAATACTAAATCCTGTTATTAAAAACTGATTATTTATTCCTCCTTTTGCCTATTGCCTCTTGCCTATCCTGATATGTAGCCTATACTCAACGGATTTAGTATAATCAGTGATCTGAAAATACTCCCTATTTTTTAAGGAATTTCTGAAATGGAATTCAGTCTGTCTATATTTGACTATACTTTTACTAACTATTAATAGGTCCAATTTTGTTTCGTCTGTAGGGTGTAGGTTCCGTCGCGCACATTGACCCGATGGGGGATCAGCTTCAGGTCTCGGAAGATATGAGCTTGGTGTTGTAGGGCCGTCAGAGAGCGATCGTCGATTGGGATAATGGCACGTTCAGAGGCCCGTTGTTCGAGATTAGTCACGATCGCCGGATCGATCTCGTGGTGGGCTGCCAAGCGTCTCGTCGCCTCTAACTCCTGTTGTTTCGCCCAGGCCCCCGCCTCGTTCACCTCTTCTAAAATCACCTTCAGTACATCGGGATAATCCCGCACCAATTCGGGAACCGCATAATAATAGGTCGGCACTTCTAGAGAGGCGTTTTCCCCGAATATACTCTCTAGATCCGCCACCGATCTTCCCGGATAGGTGCGCGTCTCCGTGGGGGAATAGGGAACCCAGACCACCCAAGCGTCGATCTCACCGCGACGAAAAAGCACCAGTGCTTCCGGTTGAGTCGCATACACCGGTTCGATATCGCTTAATTCTAGATTCACTCTCATCAGGGCGCGGATGAGGACGTAATGGGCGCTCGAACCTCGATCGAAGGCGATTCTTTTTCCTTTTAAATCCGCCAACGTCTCTATTGGCGAATCCTCAGGCACGAGAATCGCCTGACCTTTCGGGGCGGTATATTTTTCTTTGGCTACCCGGACGAAGACGTGTTCCGCCGCTTGCGAGAAAATACTCGCCGTACCGCCACCACCGCAGAAGTCGATCGTTCCGTTGCTCAAGGCCTCGATCAGAGAGGAAGCGGCCAGAAAACTCGTCCACGTTACCGTCACCCCAAAGGGTTTTAAGCGTCTTTCCAGAAAGGCCTGGGCGCGGAGAACTTCCAGATTGGTCATGCCCTCGGGATAGCCGATCTTGAGGGTTCCTAACCGCCGCGCTTGTTTGGCGAGAGGAGTGATATCGGAGGGGGTCGAGCGCTTGAACCAGCGATCGATCGCGATACAGAAGAGAATTCCAGCGATAAATAATCCCACGGTTTCCAATAGCCGGGGAGTCGTATTTCGGGGGAATTTAAAGCTATCGACGAGGTTCAGAATCGGGTTATCGGATCGAGAATTTTGACCGACGGCGATCTCGCGTAGCGAGCGCTTTGCGTTCGTGTCGGAAAATCCAGCCAGGAGAAAGCTCCCGACGAGACTGGTCAAAAAAAGCACTGCGGGAAGAACTGCCCGCCAATTTCGCCACGGTTTCCAGAGACACTTGATCGAACGGTGGAGCATGGGATTTCTCGCAGAAAACAAGATTTATTATCGGGAAAGGAGACAAGAGGGAAGGGTTTCCCAACTTGATCGGGAGAGGTTCCATTAGTTTTATCTACATACTATAAAAATCCACGACTCCTCGATTGTGTAACAAAGTACATTTATAAATGTATTGAAAATGATATAGTTTTAAAGTGAAATTGCGCCCGCATTTGAGAGATCGAGGTGGTATGGATGGATTGGTTGATCGAAATCGTCAAAATCGCGGTGGCCACCGGCATAGCCACCACCTTCGACGACAATATTTATCTAACCGGCTTCTTTAGCGAGGTAAATCGTACCTTTCGCCCGGTTCACGTTGTCGTCGGCGAGCTAGTCGGGTTTACGGCCTTAGTATCGGTGAGCTTGCTGGGTTTTCTACTCGGCTTAATCATCCCGCCGATTTATATCGGTCTTCTCGGAATCTTGCCGATCCTCATCGGTGTGAGAAATTTACTGACGTTAAATCGCGATAACGAGAGGGAAACCGCAGATCGCAAGGTGAATTTGCGAAGAAACGCCCGATTTCACGGATTCGCCTCCCGCAGACTATCCCTCGGTCAAGTCTTCAGCGATCGCCAAACCTATAAAGTTTCCGCGGTCACGATATCCAATGGCGGCAATAATCTCGGTATCTACATTCCCCTATTCGCCAATAGTACCGTGGCGCAGTTAGCCGTAATCATCCCGATCTGCTATCTAATCGTTTGTACTTGGTTATTTCTCTCCTATAATCTAACCCGCCAACCGGGGATCGCGGTTGTCCTCAGCCGTTATGCGAGTAAGCTTTTCCCCTTTGTGCTGATGTGGTTGGGCCTACGGATTATTCTCGATAACGGCTCCTATCGCCTGTTGATTCCCATCGGGTAAATTAGACCCCCGTAAAAATCGCCAATCTCCGGCTCCCACGGGAGTCAAAATTCAGGAAGAGAGAAGAAAAAATTAGTTGGTTTAGATCAACCTTATCGAGAAAATCCCGATGAATGTATCACTGTTGTCAATTCGATCGCTGTTTCGTCCCTTCCATTCGCTATCGCGGCGGGGATTTGTATCCTTCTTGGTATTGGGATTGCTGGTTGCGATCGCGCTCGCTTCCTGTACGTCCGGGGGGATCGGCTCAAAACCAGAGGTGAAATTAAATCTCGTTTCCTTTTCGGTCACGAAAGCCGCTCACGACCAGATTATCCCGAAATTCGTCGAGAAATGGCAAAAAGAGCGGAACCAAAAAGTCATTTTCGAGCGCAGTTACGGCGGCTCCCTGGCCCAGGCCGATGACGTGCTCGCCGGGAAACAAGAGGCGGACGTAGTACATCTAGCCCTACCTCTAGACGTGACGCGCATCGCCGACGCGGGGTTAATCCATCGCGGTTGGGAAGAGCGGGTTCCGAGAAGGGGAGTGGTGAGTCAATCGGTTGCGGCGATTGTGACGCGGGCGGGAAATCCGAAAAATATCCAATCCTGGGCGGATCTGGCTAGAGAGGACGTTACAGTTCTATCCGCCGATCCGAAAACTTCCGGGATCGCTATTTGGCAGTTATTAGCCCTCTGGGGTTCGGTGACGCAAACGGGGGGCGAACCAGCACAGGCATTGGATTTTGTCCGCCAAGTCTATGAAAAGATTCCCACCCTAGCTAGAGATGCACGGGAAGCCAGCAATGCCTTTTTCCAAGAGGGAAAGGGGGATGTTTTAGTCACCTACGAAAACGAGGTAATTCTAGAGGGCAGAAATCAACCCGACATCAGTTACTTCGTCCCTTCGGTCAATATCTCGATCGATAATCCCGTTGCGGTGGTGGATAGAAATGTCGATAAACACGGCACGCGAGAGGTGGCCGAGGCCTTTGTGGATTTCCTCTATTCCGAGCCGGCACAACAGGAATTCGCCAAATTGGGCTATCGATCGGTCAATCCCTTTATCACGATCGCCACCGAAGCCAAATTACCCCCCGTGGAAACGCTGTTTAGCTCCCAAGATTTAGGGGGTTGGCCTTTGATCAGTAACGAGTTTTTAGCGAAGGGAGCTATTTTCGACCAAATCAGAGGAAATTCTCCCAACTAAAAGCCCTCACCGATATTGTTATCAATCTCTCTTCAAGTCTATGAAACAATTCCGTCTTTTTTATCTAATTCCCCTCTTACTGATAGGCCAATGGATGACCGGTTGTGCCGACCCTTCGACTTGGCTCAGGGCAAGCAGAGCGGAAGGCGGGGAACAACAGGTCAGCTTGGACGGGGGGGCCGTGGGTTTCGCCCTAGCGCTCGCCGTTGCCGAAGAATACCAAAAAGTCGATCCCAACGCCCGCGTCGGGGTGGCCTTTAGCGGTACAGGTGGGGGATTTACCCGGCTCTGTAACGGTAGCATCGATATTGGGGTCGCTTCCCGTGTCATCCGGGAATCGGAATCGAAAGCCTGTAAGAGGGCGGGAATCGAGTACATCGAGCTACCCATGGCGCTGGACGGTCTGGCGTTGGTAGCGAACAAAAACAATAAGTTTCTCAAGTGCCTAACTCGAAAAGAGTTAAAGACACTCTGGGAGGCAGAAGCCGAAGGAAAAATCGTTACTTGGGATCAAGTTAATCCTAAATTTCCCAGAGAGAGAATTCTGTTATTTGCGCCTCCTGTGGACGCGGGAACGACCGATTATTTCACCCAATCGATCACCAAGAGAAGAGGGAATATTCGGAGCGATTATACGCCCAGCTTTAACCAAAATACTCTGATTCAGGGAGTCATCGGCAATGCCAACGGATTCGCTTTCGCGGGGATCGCTTTCGTAATGCAAAATCAAGACAAGGTAAACGTGGTCGGGCTAGAAAATCTCGAGGGCAAAGAGTGTGTTAAGCCCATTCCTTTGGAGAACGTCAAGCGCAATACCTATAGTCCCCTGACTCGTCCCCTCTTCATTTACGTTAGCAAGAAGGCACTGGATAGCAAACCTTCGGTTGAACGTTTCGTGCGTTTCTTTGTGGATAATTCGTGGAAATACGTGGACAGTGTAGGCTATGTGTCGTTACCCGATCTCGCCTACGTGAAAACTCGGGAACGATTCGAGAAACGACAAACGGGATCGACCTTTATAAATGCCAAGCCAGGTGAACCGATTATCAACTTTTTCTAAGGAGGAAATAGTAAACTCTTGACATCCTCGCCGCCCTAAAAGTGCGGCGATTCCTAAACCTCACGATTTAAGTTTCTGCTTCCACCACCGTCGCATACCACAGTTAAAAAACCATGTACTGTCTTACACAGAGTCCACAGACTTTCGCCCCATTTCA
>NZ_JAPZSZ010000355.1:0-16705 GCF_027532095.1 Microcystis sp. LE19-195.1E | reverse complement strand
GGTGGCGGCGGCAACGTTTTTATCAACGGCAAGATGGGTCAAAAAGGCTCTAATTTCTTCACCCCCCATTTCACGGGGATGTTTTTTCTGATGGAAGAGCAGATAACGCTTAATCCAGTCCAGATATGTTTGTTCGGTGCGGTAGGAGTAGTGTTTGAGGCGAATGGTTTCACGCACTACTATCATAGATAGGCGGTTCATATCGTGGACATTGTAATTGAGTCAACGAGCGGATTTGAAAAGTATCTTGACCAACTGGGCAAAGACGACAAAGCTATAACAGTCAAAAAAATCAATGATTGTGCCAGTCTATTCCCAACTCAAAAAAAGCACGTTTATCGTAAGCTTCATCGCTTCCCTCTGTTATCAGGACTAAATGGATATGAATCTTCTCTGTACACGTTGAAGGTTTCGCAAAAGCTAAGGGTGATTTTAGCGATCGACGAAGATCCTATTTTTGGACAAGTTATATTTACCCTTTTTCGAGTAGTGAAGTGTGATGACCTTGCCAAAACATATCAAAGCATTGCAAAGTCTCTGTACCAAGAAATATCCCATCATCATGATCGAGAAATAGCTCAACTCTCATAATTTTTTTATGGTACAAACTCCGCCGATTCAAAAATGAAACGCATCAGGTACAATCAGCTAATACCGCTGCCCCGGACTGGAGCGACTACAATAGAAAAGTAACCCTAGCTTCACGAGTATATGGTTTCATCAAAATTAATCTCGACATTAAGAGAACTGAGCCGCTCAGACAAGTTTTACATTATGCAGTTTCTGATCTCTGAGCTAGCCCAGCAGGAACCCGAGCTAATTAAGCCTGAACAAGCTTATCCAGTATGGTCTCCCTATGGCGCGGATGAGGCTGCGGATACAATGTTAAAAGCGCTACAGGCTACCAAAGCTCAAAACCATGCCTAACACCGAGCGGTATCCATTTCTTGCTGGCGATGCCACTTTAGGTGAAGCCAGTTTTCGCCCCTACTTGCCATTCACCCTGGTTCATCAACAGGTTTCTATTGCAGCATCCGGACTGCTGGACACTGGTGCAAGTGTTAATGTGCTGCCGTATTCAATAGGGGTCGAGCTTGGGTACAATTGGGAACGACAAACAACAGCACTGAGTTTGACAGGAAATTTGGCTCAGTACGAGGCGCGTGTCGTGCTTGCCCAAGCCGTCGTTGGGCAGTTTGAGCCTATTCAACTGGTTTTTGCTTGGACACAGGCTACAAATGTTCCGCTCATTCTGGGGCAGGTGAATTTTTTTATGGAGTTCGATGTTTGTTTCTACCGTTCACAGCTAGAGTTTGCAGTTAGCCCAAAATCTGCTGCCACAGAGTAGCTCGTTGTCTTTGCCAGACACCTAACTTCACCGTTCGCCAACCAGCCATGATTCTTCGCATCTTTCGTGTCGAGATTGATCCATCAACCCGTTCCGCTTTTGAGGCCGGGTTTAGATCCCTGTCCGTCGACGCAGTCACGCGAGCGCCCGGCAATCTTTCGTGCGAGATTGGGATGCCTACTCGATGGGCGCCCAACACGTATTCCATGATCACCCGATGGCGCGACGAAGATGCTTTGGTCGCCTTCGCAGGGCCGGAATGGAACACACCAGTGATTCCCGCCGGTATGGAGGCTTTCGGAAGAAAGCTGTCCGTAGAGCACTACCGGATTGACGATTCTCCCATCGGCGAACAACGCAATGCAGCGGACTCGCGATAGAATCCGGTGGTGTGGTTCGCGTAAGGTCGCGAGCCGCTGATCGCAATCGTTAGACAGAGAAGGTAGTTTTTATGATTAGTAAACTTTTGAGTGTTTCTATACTGGCTACATTTCTTGTAGCAGTCGCATCATCGACTCCTGTTCAAGCCAAGCCAAAAACTTATAAATGCGAAAGTTATAAAACAACAGATGGACAATGGCGATATCGTATTTCTCCTTCACTTGAGGGGAGTTTTATCAGTAGATCACTTTGTTTTATTCCAGTTTCCCAAAAAAAGTGTAAATATGATGACAATCTTGGGCATGACTGGCGTGAATGCGGTAATTGTAAAACAAGTCCAGCAGATCCATTCAATTTTTGTCTGGGAGAAGGCTACGGTGAAATCGTTGAGGCTCCTGGCGGAGATCGTTATCGTGCCTTTCGGACAGGAACTACTATTGTTTTAGATTAGAACAATTGGAAGATTACCTGTTGGAATTGGCTCGCCTGTAGATTGGATTATTCAAAAAGTGCGATCGCCGATCTTGTAGGGTGCGTTAATGAAATGTAACGCACCTTATCTAACCCCAGTTCGGGTTAAGCAGCGGGGGGTAAAGCCCATTCCATCTTCAAGGAGGGTTTTTTCGGCTGGTGACAGTAAGCAATCAAACCACCCTTATTAGAAGCGGATAATTTCGATCGTGCATCGCGATCGTTGAAAACAGACATCAAATTCTCGAAAAAAGTTCGTTTGCCCAAGAATTAAGGGTATCTGAGAGGTTTTTGCCCAAGCAAAGGCTAGACGAACAGGTTCCAAATTCCCAATTTGAACATACACAAATAACCCTCGTGCTTCAACCCTTGCAAGATTTCCGGCCAATGGCAAGCGGACAGTTTGTTCCTCCCAAATTGCACCCAATTGCGGCCCGATGTCGTAAGGTAATAGATTGACCGTAGATCCGGTATCCAGCAAGGCATTCGCAGAAACAGAAAGGCCTGCATGACTCAGAGTGATGGGAATCGTGGGTAATGCTTCATCGTCGGAAAGGGGAAATTCGACTGTACTAGGCATGGGTAGATGCCTCTCGGTCATCCTGAATCATATGCATCAGAATATTGGCGGCTTCCGTGGCATCGTAGGGCGACCAAATCGGATACTCTGATGCGGAAAAGATAACCTGTAGTTCAGCATCCGGGATTTGTGCAGCTAGGAGTTTGAAGAGTGATAATTTGTCTGTCTGGCTCAGATTGTTGACCAGAAGAATTAACTCAGTGAGTGACATGGCTTAAACTTCTAGATATGCGAGAATAAATTGATCATAAGCGATCTGTGAGGTACGGTCTAACAATCCCGTTGCACACCGACCGTATCAGGTTGGTCGGTGCTGAGTAACAAGAACCACATCATGTGTTGCTACAATTTGATCCCACATCCATAATTCTATCAAGCTAAAATGGAGTGCTATCTAGAAGGAACTTATGATGAAATACAAAATTGTCCTTTATCGTTCTGAAGAAGGAATTACTGTTGGCGTTCCTGCGCTCCCCGGTTGTTGGTCCGAGGGAGATACTGAGGAAGAGGCATTAACCAATATCCAAGATGCAATTCGTGAGTATCTTGCAGCCTTAGAAGAACGCTTGCAAGATGGGGAAATTCGTGAAATTGAAATGCAGGTGTAACTATGCCTAGAATTCCTGGCGTAAATCACCTAGATGCAGTACGAGCCTTGGAGAAGGTAGGCTTTCGGATCATTCGCCAAGGCAAACATATCATCATGAGTGATGGGGTGCGTCAAGTTGCTCTTCCAAGGCACAATCCAATTAAGGCATTTACAATGGGTGGAATTGTTCAAGATGCTGGTTTGACAGTCGCAGAATTTCGTCAACTATTATGAGTGCGATGCCAAAGGCACTGCGTAGCAGATCGCCTCGCCCGTAGGTTGGATTGACGCAAGGAAACCCAACATCAATCAACTCATAACAGAGTGCGATGCCGAAGGCACTGCGTAGCAGCACGCCGATCTTGTAGGGTGTGTTAATGAAGTGAACGCACCTTATCTAATGTTCAAAATCCGTGGGTTACGCTAACGCTAACACAGGCTACATCATATCGATCGCCAAGATTAAGTGATTGCCAAACACACCCTATCAATTCAAAAGAGCGAGATCGTTCAGGTTAACATGGAGAAGGCAGTCAATGGGGCAAGGCTATGACAGTTCGGCAAAGGCGTTACAGCAAAGAGGAGATGGCTCGTCGGGGGAAAGAACTCTACGAGTCTGGCATTCGGCAGCAAGTCGAAGCGGGTAATGAGGGTAAAATTATCGCGATCGACATCGAAACCGGAGATTTTGAGGTTGATGAAACGGTCGTAGCTGCAACCAATCGGCTATTTGAGCGTAACCCTGATGCCCAGCCTTTTGGAATTCGGATTGGACACCCTGCCGTGTATCACTTTGGTTCGCGGAGCTTAAAGAAGAATTCATGATACACGAAGTCTTGTTTGATTTTTACACTGCAACAGTCATTTGGGATGGGCAATATCGCGAGGTTGATATCGCAGCATCAGAGACAGAGCCGTTGCTCGGAATGGCGATGCTCTACGGTTATCGATTGCAGGTGGATAATGTTGAGGGCGGCATCGTTGAGATCAAAGCATTGTGATCCCATTAAGAAGTGCGATCAGAGGATATTACTTTAGATTAGGAAAATCCCCTGAAAAAATCGCTCAAGCTATTTTTGAGATATGATAACTAGGCTACCTCGAAAGATTTACCGAAGGCTCAAACCTTTAAAATTTCCTGTAAGAAACCTAATAAAGTATTACTCTTGATGTGACCTAAAACAACCTAATTAGGGATCAAGTGTTTGAGTCCAACACTCCGACTAGAGAGATAATCTATCGAACGGGCTTACACCATTCCAGCTTTTAACCTACATAAGGCATATGGTTTTATTGTAACCGTTCAGGGGGGGGATGTCAAGCCGCCAGTGGCATTGACTCTGTGGAAGGACTCTCCTGGGGCAGCACCGAGATGGATACTACTCTTTCACAGTAGCCGCTCTTTTCTACGCCTTTTTAGATTATCAGATTTTGTCCCCCCCTGAACTAGGGTTGATTCATTGTAGGGTTGATTCATGAATCAACCCTACCCCCTGAACAGTTACTTCAAGGGAGAAAAAGCGATCGGGCTATAATAGATAAAATTTCATTTTAACTTGAGAAAATTCATTATGACAGCCACTATTGAAGAGATTCGGGCAATACTAAAGCAATTAGCTCAATCCCAACAAGAGTTATCCCAAGCTCAAAAAGAAACAGATAAGCAAATTAACAGAGTTAGTAAGCAGATTGGGGAGTTGGGCAATCGTTTAGGAGAGTTTGTCGAGTGGCAAGTACGTCCTGCGGTGGTGCGTCTTTTTCAGGAGCGGGGTATTGATGTGCATGAGTTTCACCCCGGTATTTCGGTAAAACGGGATAATGAGGGTTTAGAGATTGATCTATTGGTAGTGAATGATACGGATGCCATTTTAGTGGAGGTCAAAAGTAAGTTAACTCAAAGGGATGTGGATGAGCATTTACAACGTTTGGCGAAGTTTAAGCGGTTAATGCCTCGTTTTCGAGATGTAAAGGCTTTGGGAGCAGTGGCAGCGATGATTGTTCCCAATGAGGTGGCGAGTTACGCTTGTCGTCAGGGTTTATTTGTGTTGGTGCAGTCAGGGGAAAATGTAATAATTTTAAATGATGCAGAGTTTACGCCCCGGGTTTGGTAGGTTTAGCTTTTTCTCGAAATCTTCTAGGTTCTGTGTGATCAGTTTAACTTACATTATGATCGATCTTTGTGTCCTTTGTGTCTTTGTGGTTCGTTCCACCCCCTCGCTAGGAGAAATATATCTTAAAATACATTTTACCCACCAAATCCAAGAGAGCCGATTCCATTCCTGCCAATAATCAACGCTAAAATTATACTAAATCCCTTGAGTATAGGCTACATCACTTTAACTTGAGAAAATTCATTATGACAGCCACTATTGAAGAGATTCGGGCAATACTAAAGCAATTAGCTCAATCCCAACAAGAGTTATCCCAATCCCAACAAGAGTTATCCCAAGCTCAAAAAGAAACGGATAAACAAATCAAGGAAACGGATAAGCAAATTAACAGGGTTAGTAAGCAGATTGGGGAGTTGGGCAATCGTTTAGGAGAGTTTGTCGAGTGGCAAGTACGTCCTGCGGTGGTGCGTCTGTTTCAAGAGCGGGGCATTGATGTGCATGAGTTTCACCCTGGTATTTCGGTAAAACGGGATAATGAGGGTTTAGAGATTGATCTATTGGTAGTGAATGATACCGATGCCATTTTAGTGGAGGTCAAAAGTAAGTTAACTCAAAGGGATGTGGACGAGCATTTACAACGTTTGGCTAAGTTTAAGCGGTTAATGCCTCGTTTTCGAGATGTAAAGGCTTTGGGAGCGGTGGCAGCGATGATTGTTCCCGATGAGGTGGCGAGTTATGGTTGTCGTCAGGGTTTATTTGTGTTGGTGCAGTCAGGAGAAAATGTAATAATTTTAAATGATGCGGAGTTTACGCCCCGGGTTTGGTAGGTTTAGCTTTCGTTCCACCCCCTCGCTAGGAGAAATGTATCTTAGAATACATTTTACCCACCAAATCCAAGAGAGCCATTTTTGTTAGGATATCCTGAACAGAAATCTGAAAAGATTGGCGATGAAATTGTCGCTTGTTTGAATCGGTGAGAGTGAAGAGATTGAAAATTTAGAGATTTTATTTTTCTCCAAACGTTTAGAGTCTCAAACCCAATTTGAATTACTATTAGAGGAAAATTTAAAAATGACTGAGCCATTAACAGCAGGTTTACTTATCACCTTAGCAGTACAAGAGTTTGTGAAGTCTGGGACGGGGGATTTAGCGAAACGGTTTACGGCTGAAGCTTTGGCTAAGATTCCCATTTTATGGGAAAAAATCAAAACTCGCTTAACAGGAAAATCTCCTAAAGTTGATGAAGCATTGGCTAAGGTTGAGAGGGGTGATAGTAAAGCGGTTGAAACCTTGACTAAAAATTTGGATGTGATTTTGGATGAAGACCCTGATTTTGCGAAAGAGTTAAAGGTTTTAGCGCAGACGATCCAAGCGGGTAAAATTCAGGATAATAGTAGTATGATTCAAAATAATGCTGATAATGCTAAGGGTTGGCAGACAAAGGTTGAGGGGGGAACTGCCTATATTGGGGGGATTCATCTTGCCAATATAGGCAGCAAATAACAATCGTGACACAGGATCAGAGGGCAAATTTTTTGGATATTATTAGAGGTAGTGTGTATGGATGTCAGGATTTCTTTTGAAGGAGCAACCACCGAGGATGATTCTTATCACCTAAAAAATCTTGCTCGACTAATTGAAGAAGAATGCGACTGTTCTGTAAGTATTGAAACCAGAGAAGCAGAGGTGGGAATCCGAGACGGTGGCTTGGCTATCGGTATAGCAATAGCATCTTTAGTATTAACAGGGATTCAAACCTTGGTTTCAGTTCTTCAATACTGGGAATCTCAACAAAGTCAATATTCTATATCTATCACTGTTGATGCCAATGGACAGCAAAAAAGATTTTTAATGAAAAATTTATCCTTGAAAGAAATTCAATCCTTGCTGTCTGAGATTAATTCTCAACCTCATCACGGAACAGTTAGCGTAAAAATATTAAAACAGTAAACTATGGATACTTCAGAAAAACAGTCACAAAGAATTGCTGTTGCTATTTCTGCTATCAATAAGGGAGAACTAAATGCCGTTATTCCTGATGTTTCGAGGGTTCATGCTTGGTTAACAAATCCTGAGTTCGGAGATTGTAAAAGTAATGGACCAAAACCTTTACATGATTGTCAAAACCAGATTGAGTTTTTACAATATTTTTTGCCAAAAATACAAAAATGGAACAACCAAAATCAACTAATTTTTTATTTCTCAGGACACGGAGATATTAGGGGGGAAGAATATTGTTTAAAACTAGGGATAGACGATAGTGATTGGTTTCCTTTCTCTAACTTGATAAGCTATTTATCTACTTATAAAGTAAATCGAGCAATTTTAATTCTTGATGCTTGTCACAGTGGAGCTGTAACTAAAGGAATTCGGTCTTCAGAACCATTAGTTTTGGAACTAGAAAAAAGCAATCAAAAACTTTCTAAAGGAATAGTTATTATTGCTTCTTGTCAAGAAACTCAAGTATCCCGTGAAACCAACGAAGGAAACTATGGAATTTTTACAAAATTTTTATGTGAAGGAATAGAGAACGGAATGGAAGGCAACAGCAATAAGCCTTATATTTATGTCGGAGATATCGTTAATTATATAAAAGAGAAAATTGAGAGAGATCCCATTTATTCCCAATTTAATCAGCGTCCACAATTTAAAGTAATCAATGCTGATTCTGATATTTGGATTGCCAAAAACAAATACATCTTACAAGATAAATCTAAGGAAAATGAGCAACAAAACCGCGTTACTTCTTCTGAAGAATTAAAATTTCTTTATGAACAAATTCATCCAAATAGGCATCCATGCACGGAAGCGAGTCTTGATAAAATCGATTTAGAATTGATTAAAAAGTATGCAACAAGGATGGGATTATCTGAAGAAGATCAAAAGAATTTAGAAAAAATAGTTGATGAACTTAAACTTTATTCTCCTATTTACCATGAGGGAAAACAATATCTACATAAGGCAGCTGTATTATGTTTTCATCAAAACCCTGAAAGAATTTATCCTCAATGTAAATCTACTTTCGTGGACAGAACTAGAGGAAAAACTGCTTTTGAAAGGTATGATATTCATGGATCTTTGATTCATCAAATAGAAAAATTAGTTGAGCGAGTAAAACAAGCAACAAAAAAGATTTCATTTATTAACAAAAAAGGAATGCGACAAGAAATTGCCGATATAGATTTGGAGGTGGCACGGGAGATAATTTCTAATGCGATCGCTCATAGAAACTACCAATTAAATAGTCATGTTCAAGTAATTATTACACCAGAAGCTCTTGAAGTAAAAAGCCCTGGTAATTTTCCAGATAATACATCTTGGGAAGAACTTATAAAGGAATCAACACCTGTATCAATTCCAATTGATGCGGCTATTGCTCAATATCTTTCTCAGTTGTCAGGATATGAAGGAATTGGTCAAGGTTTTACTTTATTCAAGCAATATATAGAAAACAATGGTTTAGACAGCCTAACTTGTAAGAAATTACGGGGAGAATATATATGTGTTAGTCTCTTACGTCGAAATGAGTTTAGTAATGAAATTTTGGAAAATAATATCGCCATCCCTACTTATACAGCAAATATCCCTAATAATCTAAATCGGGCGCGTACTGGGGCGGTTAATTTCGTGGGGCGTGAAGATGCAATGAAACAACTGCACCACCAGTTACAGCAACAAGAAAGAATTGCGATTACCGCCGTCGTTACGGGAATGGCAGGAGTGGGTAAGACAGAGTTAGCACTCCAGTATGCCCTACATCATCAGAAAAACTCAACTTATCCCGGCGGTATTTGCTGGATCGGGGTGCAAGGTGAAATGGTGGGGGTACAACTATTAGATTTTGCTAAGTCGCAGTTGGGCTTGTTTCCCCCTGAAGATTTGAATTTGCGGGGGCAATTGGATTATTGTTGGGCGAGATGGCAACCGCCGGGGGATGTACTGCTAATTTTAGATGATGTGCATCAGTATAAGGAAATTCAAGATTATTTGCCTCCCCAAGAACAACGATTTAAGGTGTTGATTACGACTCGGCAACAGTCCCTGGCAGCATCGTTTGAGCAGTTGCGCTTACCCGTTTTAAGCGAATCAGCCGCCCTTGCTTTACTGGAATCTCTGATTGGTGCGTCGCGTCTGCAAGCTGAATTAGAGGTAGGGAAGGGGCTATGTGCGTGGCTAGGATATTTGCCTTTAGGGTTGGAATTGGTAGGGCGTTTCCTCAAGCGGCGTACTAATTGGACGTTGGCAACGATGCAGCAGCAGTTGATAGATAAGGGTTTACGGTTGTCTGCTTTGCAGAATCCTTCGGGAGATATGACGGCGCAAAGAGGGGTAGAGGCAGCTTTTGAGGTGAGTTGGGATGAGTTAAATCAGTCAGCGCGGGATTTAGGGTGTTTTTTCAGTCTCTTTGCTTTGGCTCCTATTCCTTGGCGGTTGGTGGTAGAAAGGTGTTTGTCTGCTGAAGATGAGGAGAAGTTGGAAGAGATTAGAGAGGGACAATTACTAAACCTCAATCTGTTGCAAGCAGTAGAAGGAGAAACTTATCAGTTTTATCCGTTGGTGCGACAGTTTTTTCAAGCTAAGTTAGCACTACGAGAGGATGGGGATGAGTTGAAACGCTCCTTTTGTCGGGGTATGGTGGAGGAGGCAAAGACTATTCCTCAGACTCCAACCAAGGAGCAAATAGAAGCCGTCGCCCTATCTATTCCCCATATTGCGGAGTCAGCGACAGCGTTGGAAAAATGGCTGGAGGGGGAGGATTTAATCCCGTCTTTTGGAGGATTGGGAAATTTCTATTATGGACAAGGATTGTACGAACAAGCTGAATTTTGGTATCAGCAATGTCTAGAAGTAACTCACCGCCGCTTGGGAAACGAACATCCCGATGTAGCTACTTCTCTTAACAATCTAGCATTATTGTACGAATCCCAAGGAAGGTACGGAGAAGCTGAACCCCTCTATTTACAAGCTTTAGGATTGTATAAACGGCTATTAGGTGACAATCATCCCAATGTTGCGACTTCCCTCAATAATTTGGCAAACTTGTACGAATCCGAAGGAAACTACGCAGAAGCTGAACCCCTCTATTTACAAGCAATAGAATTGTGTAAACGACTATTAGGGGAGAGTGATCCCAATGTTGCTACTTCCCTCAACAATTTAGCATTTCTGTACTATTCTCAAGGCAGGTACACAGAAGCGGAACCTCTCTATCTAGAAGCATTAGATTTGTATAAACGACTCTTAGGAGACAATCATCCCGATTTGGCAACTTCCCTCAACAATTTAGCACATTTATACTATTATCAAGGCAGGTACACAGAAGCGGAACCTCTCCTTCTAGAAGCATTAGATTTGAGAAAACGACTCTTAGGAGACAATCATCCCGATTTGGCAACTTCCCTTAACAATTTAGCACAGTTGTACAAATCCCAAGGAAAGTACGAGGAAGCGGAACCTCTCTATTTACAAGCTTTAGCAATTGTTGAGCAAGTTTTAGGGGAGAATCATCCTACTACTGTTAGGATTCGGGAAAACTTAGAGTCGCTCCCGTAGGATGGGTTATTAACCCATCCGATAATACAACAATATAAAATAATACAATAACCTTCAATCAACCAAACAATCATGACTACACTCAAAGATATTGAATCCGCGATTCTCCAGTTGCCTGACGAAGAAATCCATCAATTATCAGCTTGGTTACAAGACTATCTTGATGATAGTTGGGACAAACAGATAAAAAACGATCTCGAATCAGGGAAACTCGATCGACTATTACAAAAAGTCAACAATGATATCAGTAACAATCAAGTTAAGCCTTTAGATGAAATCCTTAACAACTCCTGATTTTTGGCAATGTTATGCCAACTTACCTCCCTACATTAAGCAACAGGTAAAAAAAGCCTATCGTCTCTGGATTAGTAATGTTTTCCATCGATCATTACATTTCAAGAAAGTAGGGAAAAATGTCTGGTCAGTCCGAATAACTGAGAATTATAGAGCTTTAGCATTGAAAAAAGGTGAAGATTATTACTGGTTTTGGATTGGTTCTCATGATGAGTATGAAGAGTTAATTAAATAGAAGGAGAAAATTAACCATGCTAGAGCCTAAAGAATTTCGCAATATTATCCACCAAGATTTTACTGAAGTTACCTCACAGGAATTTTTGGCAAATCAAAAAAAATACTGTCCAGAAATTTTTGAAGGCGATAACTATCCCAATATCACTGAAAATCTTAATAATTTAGCAAAACTCTACCAATCTCAAGGAAAGTACGAAGAAGCTGAACCCCTCTATTTACAAGCATTAGCAATTGCCGAGCAAGCTTTAGGGGAGAATCATCCTAATACTGTTAAGATTCGGGAAAATTTACAAATGATGCGACAACAGCAACATCCATCGTCTTAACTGTGATCAATTTGACCATGGGATGGACTATAATTGATCATTGATGAAGACTTGCTGAATACAACACAATCATAGTATTCATTCAATCATTCAAATAACAGTTTAGACTTATTATGGGATTATGGGATGGACTATATTGTTAATATTGTTTTGCAGTACAAAAAGGTAATAAAAAATCATGGACAAACAACTATTACTCAATAAAATTAAACAAGCAGTACAAGCGATCGAACCACAAGCGCAAATATTTCTTTATGGTTCACGGGCGCGAAACGATGCTCAACCAGACTCTGATTGGGATATATTAGTATTAGTTGATGGGATCACTAACCCTACTCGCACATCTCAAATCCGTCGTCAAATTTATGAAATCGAATGGGAAACAGAAGAAGTTATTTGTACCATTGTTCGCAGCAAAAATCAATGGGAACATCCCTTATTACAAACTACTCCTTTCTGGCAATCAGTTAACAAAGAAGCTATTATGCTATGAGTAAAAATTCCCCTCACGATCAACTAATTAGGTATCGTTTAAATCGTGCAGAGGAAGCTTATCAAGATGCTTGTTCTCTTGCTGATGGTGCAAGATGGAATAGTTGTATCAATCGTCTGTACTATAGTTGCTTTTATGCTGTTACGGCTTTACTTGCTTATGATAATCTCTCATCTCCAAAACATACAGGTGTCCGTAGTCTCTTCAACAAAAACTACATCCGTAGCGAAATTATTTCAAAAGACTTTGGTGCAGTTTATAACGAATTGTTTGAATACCGTCTCGAAGCAGATTATACAGACTTTGCAGATTTTGATGAATTACAAGTTCTTCCTTTTATTGCAAAAGTGAGAGATTTTTTAAATATAATTTCAGATCTGCTTCCTACTGATTAAATGACAAAAGTATTGTATGGCAATACATTAAGTAAAGAGCATCTCAATACACAAATGATTCGTAATAATTTACAAATGATGCGACAGTCACATCCATCGTCTTAACTGTGATTGATGGGATTATGGGATGGACTATAATTGATCATTGATGAAGACTTGCTGAATACAACACAATCATAGTATTCATTCAATCATTCAAATAACAGTTTAGACTTATTATGGGATTACCGTAGGTGCTTCTCATCGATGCCTCTTAGATTACCAGATTTTGTCCCCCCCGAACGGTGACAATTTATCAGCGTTTTCTCCTTGTTTGTCGCCGGTGATGCCATTGACTGAGGAGACGATAACTAACAAAATAAGTGATAATGCCCGCCAACAGACCTGTAATCAAACTACCAAAAAATAGCGTTAATAAAAATTCACCGCTCAAACTTGCCCAATTTTCCGCCCAACTTTGGTTAGAGGCAAAAATACGACTATCGATCGCTTGATTTCCTTGACCTAAAAACAATTCTCCCAATTTATAATTAAACAAAAACAGGGGAATATAGGTAAAAGGATTACTCACCCAAGTGGCTGCTGCTGCTGCGATTTTATTGCCCCGCACACAGAAAGCTAAAAAAATCGCAATAATGATCTGTAATCCCATCCAAGGAAAGGCCCCGGAAAACACCCCCACCGCTAACCCGCGAGCGATTTCGATCGGATGTCCCTGTAATCGCACCAAGCGAATCCACCAGTAGCGACAGGAGCGCGTCAGACGATTAATTAGGTTATTCCCTTTATTTTTCGCTTTTAATGACCGTGAGCGCATATTTTCGGGCATAAATGCTGACAAAATTGATCCTGACTTCAATTTTAGCAAGGAGTGATTAAGAGATGTTAAACACAGGGGATACGATCGCCGCCATCGCTACGGCGATCGTTCCGGAACAGGGTAGCATCGGTATTGTCCGTTTATCCGGTAGTCAGGCAGTGGCGATCGCTCGTCGGCTTTTTCATACCCGCAATCGTCAAAAATGGCAAAGTCATCGTCTTCTCTACGGTTATATCCGACATCCCCAAAGTCAAGCAATTATCGATGAAGCTTTGCTGTTGCTCATGTTGGCTCCCCGCTCTTTCACCCGCGAGGATGTGGTGGAATTTCACTGTCATGGCGGCATTATGCCCGTACAACAGGTGTTACAGTTATGTCTAGAAAATGGGGCGCGTTTGGCACAAGCGGGGGAATTTAGCCTGCGTGCCTTTCTTAACGGCAGAATTGACCTAACTCAAGCCGAAAGCGTCGTCGATCTCGTTGGGGCGCGTTCTCCCCAAGCGGCACAATTTGCCCTCTCTGGTTTACAGGGGAAACTCGCGCAACCGATCCGCCATTTGCGCGCCACCTGTCTCGATATTTTGGCTGAAATTGAGGCCCGTATTGACTTTGAAGAGGATTTACCGCCCTTGGATCACGAGGCGGTTCTCCATAGCATAGAACAGGTTTTTTGTCAAGTAAATTTAATTTTAGCTACCGCCGAGCGCGGGGAATTGCTGCGTAGTGGTCTAAAAGTGGCGATCGTGGGGCGGCCGAATGTGGGGAAATCCAGTTTGTTAAATGCTTGGAGTCGGAGCGATCGAGCGATTGTCACCGATTTACCCGGCACTACCCGCGATATCGTCGAATCTCAGCTAGTTGTGGCGGGAATCCCCGTACAAGTCCTCGATACGGCAGGAATTCGCTCGGCCAGTGATCGAGTTGAACAAATTGGGGTGGAACGTTCCCGTCAAACGGCCCGGTCTGCTGATTTAGTTCTATTAACCGTCTCCGCAGAGTCAGGATGGACCGAGGAGGACGAGGAAATTTATCGCTCTGTCAGCGATCGCCGATTAATTTTAGTGATTAATAAAATTGATTTGGTTAATCCAGAAACTGTAATTTACCCAGCAGAAATTGAGCGAGTTGTCAAGCTATCCGCCGTCCAAAATCAGGGTATTGAAGACTTAGAAAAAACTATTATTAATGCTGTCCAAAATCAGGAATTACAGGCGGCTAATTTGGATTTAGCCATTAATCAACGACAAGCAGCCGCTTTAACTACGGCGAAAATTGCTTTGCAACAGGTCAAAAAAACAATTGACCAAAATTTACCTTTTGATTTTTGGTCGATCGATCTGCGTACTGCCATTCAATCCTTAGGAGAAATTACCGGCGAAGAAGTGACTGAATCGGTACTCGATCGCATTTTTAGCCGTTTTTGTATTGGTAAATAAGCAATGAGAAAATCTGGTCAACTGTGTTCGGTTAACTGTAGTCTTGTTGAGAATTGAAGAACTCAGATATTGCCGGAAAAAAAGACTTTCCAAGCGGCCGTAATAATGGCACTTCCCAAAAGGATAATCAATGTCCAGACCTGATTTTTTTGGGTTCCTTCCACTGATTTTAGCCGATTGTCGATGCCTTCGATTTTCTCGTCTAAAACTTTAATATCCCCTTTGATATCAGCTTGTCCTATCTCAAGTTTTGTTAAGCGATTATCTAATCGATCAAACCGTTCATCAATCTTATCGAATTTCTGGCTAACTTCCTTGATACTGTCTTTAATTTCTTTAAGGACGACATCAAGGGAATAAGTAACAGTTTCGTTAGACATTGGGTCAACTCCTATACTGCATCTGGTTGGATATAATTTTATCTTAGTCTAGGCTTTAAGAAAATTTTCTTTCAGGAGCGATTAACTGTAGTCTTGTTGAGAATTAGAGAACTCAGATATTACTGGAAAAAAATACTTTCCAAGCAGCCGTAATAATGGCACTTCCCAAAAGGATAATCAATGTCCAGACCTGATTTTTTTGGGTTCCCTCTACCGATATTAGCCGATTGTCGATGCCTTCGATTTTCTCGTCTAACACTTTAATATCACCTTTGAGATCAGTTACTCCTATTTCTAGTTTGGTTAACCGATCTTCTACCTTGTCAAATCTTTCGTTAACCCGCTTCTCAAGCGAGTCAATCTTCCCCTCAATCCTTGTGAGGACAGCTTCTAGGGAATAAGTAACAGTTTCGTTAGACATTTGGTAAACTCCTATACTGCATCCGGTTGGATATAATTTTATCTTAAGTCTAGCTTTAAGAAAATTTTCTTTCAGGAGCGGTTAACTGTAGTCTTGTTGAGAATTAGAAAGATCAGATATTACTGGAAAAAAATACTTTCCATCCGGCCGTAAAAATGGCACTCCCCAAAAGGATAATTAATGTCCAGACCTGATTTTTTTGGGTTCCTTCCACTGATTTTAGCCGATTGTCGATGCCTTCGATTTTCTCGTCTAACACTTTAATATCCCCTTTGAGATCGGTTAATCCTATTTCTACTTTTGTCAAGCGCTCATCAATCTTATCGATCTTTCCCTCAATCCTTGTGAGGACAGCTTCTAGGGAATAAGTAACAGTTTCGTTAGACATTTTGTAAACTCCTATACTGCATCCGGTTGGATATAATTTTATCTTAAGTCTAGGCTTTTTGGCATTCCTTACCCCACAGTTAACTTCACTTCTGTCCAACCACTGAGACAGTGTTAGGTGAAAACTTCGCTACTTTCTTGTCACTCGATCGAATCTAAAACCTAATTGGTTAAGCTAAAAGCTTTTAGTACTTAGCTTCGAGCCTTTATAACCCTAACCCCAAATTTTTTCGGGAACTTCCTAACATCCCATTCATCTTAAAGCCTAGATTCCGCCTGGAAAAAGGAGGAAATCCAGAGGAGTTTCCGGCTTTTTTCCTAGCCCTCTCGGTTTTCTTTTGGTTTGACACTCCCATCGCACTCATGCGAGGGATTCTTCATTCACAGGGAGATGCCTTGCAAAAGCAGTGCCTTTACTTGGTCTTACTCTCCCTCCAGAAGCAGTAGCGGTATGCCCTACCGCCAAAATTCGTAAACCTTCAT
>NZ_JAPZSZ010000245.1:0-11340 GCF_027532095.1 Microcystis sp. LE19-195.1E | reverse complement strand
AGTATAACAAGGCTTTAGCCAAAGAAAGGATTATCATTGAACCTATAAATAGGAAACTCAAAATCTTGAAAATCTTATCCTGTAAATATCGGAATCGTCGTCGAAGATATAGTTTAAGAGTTAACTTGTTGGCGGCTGTTTATAACTATGAGTTAGGGATAGGTATAGCAGCTTCTTGCCTCAGACAGTGATACAATTCAGACTTGAATTGGCCTCAGCGCCTCTCGAACCTAGGAAATTAATTTGGCACGACTACTTAATTTCTACGGGTTCTAAATTATCAGCAGGAGTAAAACCAAAGAGACGGGAATAGAAATAAAATTCTGCATCTAATGCTCGTTTTATCGATTCAGCTTGACGAAATCCGTGTTGTTCTCCCGCAAAGGGAACGTAAGCAACGGGTAAACCTTTCGCTTTTAAAGCTTCTACCATCATTTCCGCTTGATTGGGTGGAACCACTCGGTCTTCTAAACCTTGGAAAAAGATTACCGGACAGGATAACTGAGCGGTAAAATGAATAGGCGATCGCTGATAGTAAATTTCCTTTTCTTGAGGATAAAGTCCCACCAATTTATCTAAATATCTCGACTCGAATTTATGGGTATCGTTGGCTAAAACCTCTAAATCACTAACTCCGTAATAACTAGCTCCTGCTTTAAAAGTATCATGAAAAGTTAAGGCCGCTAAAGTTGTATAACCACCGGCGCTGCCTCCGGAAATTGCCAATCTTTCCCCATCGACTAATCCCTGATTAACCAAATATTTTGCCCCGTTGATGCAGTCTTCCACATCGACAATTCCCCAATTTCCCAGCAAACGCTGACGATATTGACGACCATAACCCGTACTACCGCCATAATTGACATCTAGATAGCCAAAGCCGCGACTGGTCCAGTATTGCACCCGCAGACTTAAACTAGAGGTCGCCGCAGCCGTCGGTCCACCGTGACTTTTGACTAAAAGGGGCGGTAATTCGCCATTGGGGGCGGTATAATCGGGGTTTTTGGGGGGATAATACCAAGCAGATGCCGTTAGTCCCTCACTGGTGGGAAAAGCGAGCATTTCCGGAATCGAGAAATAATCGCTAGAAACAGTTAAATTACTAGAAGATTTGAGAACTTCTCTCGTTCCTGTGGCTAAATCCATTGAGACAACCGCCGTTACTTCCCTGAAAGAACCGCCAATAAAAACTATTTTACTCTCCCTGACTTGTAGGGAAGAAATGTTAGTATCAGCAGTAATAATTTCTTGGAATTCTCGATTAAGAGTATCGATACTTCCTAAATACCAACGGCCATCTTTTGTATAGCTACAAATAATCTGGGATTCCCCAGCAAAGCCGTAGTTAGATAAACCAAAAACCCAATGAGGGTAGGCAAATTCAGCATCAATTGGTTCGATAACTGGTTCGATTTGTTCATCGTGTTTAAAGCAATAAAAGTTCCAGAAATCATTGCGATCGCTGGTAAAATATAAATGTTGATCGGCGGACCAGCGCGGTTCACACACCGACTCATTTTCACCACCAGCAATGACCCGAATATTACTCAAATAAAGATTATTAATATCCGCCACCCAGAGAAAAGAACTATCCCAGGGCATATTAGGATGATTCCAACTAATCCAAGCTAATCGAGAACCATCGGCACTCAAGCGAGGAGAGGTATAAAAATCATCGCCTGATACTAAAGTTTCTATGTTTCCTGTATCCACATCGATGCTGACAATACTATTAACTGGTTCCCGATCTTTTTGGCTATGATCTTCACAAATACAGATTAAACGATTGCCAAATTTATCGAGAATTAAATCCGCATAACGACAGGAATTTTCTGGGGTGAGAGGTTGGGGTAAACTATCAGCAGTTTGGCGATAAATTCTTTGGTCAGCAAAATTACAAAAATAGATAATTCCGGCAACAATTAGATAGGAACCTCCCCCGTATTCATGGACACGAGTTCGCACATTAAAAGGCCCTGGAGTGATGTCTGTAGTTGTGCCGTCGGGGTTTAATTTAACTAAAACATTTCGCCCCTTTTCCTGTGGTCTGCCTTCTAACCAATAAATATCTTCTCCGTCTAGAGTTACACCGCCAAGACTAATCGATCCTGCCACAATTAGATCGGAGGTAATCGGCGATTTCCAGGAACCGTAAGCTGATATTTGATGAGACATTTTCTACTAAAGCAGTGATCTTAATGGTGAACTAACTTGATCAGGAACGCTGATAAATTAAGAGAATTCCCAGTAAACAGGACAAAATAGGGATTGCTAGTGAGCATCCCTACCTGACTCTATGTTTTTCTGCAATCGGAGCGGCGGGATTCGAACCCACGACCCCTACTACCCCAAAGTAGTGCGCTACCAAGCTGCGCTACGCCCCGATATTGAACCTTAACCATCATAGCGATAATCGCAGCATTTTGCAAGCTTTTTTTTTCTTCCTTTCTCCCCCATTCCAGGAATTAGCGGCCAGCTATCTAGCTAATTGGGGAATACGTCCTTTTAATCCCGTCATTAATTGCAGGGCAAACAATTTCAACGGGGGGAAACCACGCATAATTGCCAATCCGAGACGACGGATGACAACGATAGGCGGCCAGTTATTGGAGAACAGGCGATCAAGAAAATCCGTGAAGCCTAAAATCGCTAAATTCTCCGATCTACGCCATTTTTCGTAGGATTTTAGGGTAGAAAGCGCTCCGATATCCCCTTGCTTTTCCACTGCTTCCTTTAATACCTGCGCTAAAGCGGCCGCGTCGCGAATGCCTAAATTTAAACCTTGACCACCGACGGGATGACAACAGTGAGCGGCATCACCAATTAAAGCCAGTCGGGGTTTAACATAGGTATCACTCTGCATTAACTGTACGGGAAAGAGAGCGCGGGGGCTAACTAATTCGAGTTTTCCCAGTAATCCCCCCGTATATGCTTCTAATTTCTTGATAAATTCCGCTTCGGGCATTTCTTGCAGTTTTTTCGCTTCCCCATGGGGATTTGTCCAAACGATCTGACAGCGATTACCCTGGAGCGGTAAAATGCCCATCGGACCGGTGGGCCAAAATCTTTCAAAGGCGGTATCGTTGCGATCGAGTTGATGTTTAATGGTGAAAGCGACACAGGATTGCCAATATTTCCAACCTTTGGTTTTAATTTGCGCCCCTTGCCGGATAGCGGATCTGGCTCCATCGGCCCCGATGAGTAATTTTGTGGTGATTTTTCGGGTTTGACCGGCTTCTTCCAGGGTGACAGTGGCTGTTTCTGCTCCGTACTCCACTTCTAACACTTTGGCAGGGGATAACCAGTCAATGCGATCGCAATCTTGGCCAGCATTGTGCAGGGCGGTTAAAATCACTTGATGTTCGCCCACATAGCCCAAATAATCGGTTTTTAGCTCATCGACCACAAAGGGGACAAAAATCGGGTAATCGGCATCAGAAAGGCGAATATGACTAAATTTACCGATACTGGGCGAGATTTTATCCCAGATACCCAAGCCTGTAAAAATCCGGCTCGACATCAACGAGAGAGCATAAGCTTGACGACGGGAGGCGGCCACCTCTAGGGGGCGTTCCTCGATCATAGCGATATTTAATCCTGTATTTTTTAAGGCCACCGCTAGGGTGGTTCCGACTATGCCACCCCCGACAATGATTAAATCGTAGCTGTCCCGTCCTAACATATAAATATTTTTCTCAAAGATAATCAGTGACTACAATGATCTATTCTGACACGATTTTCGGGGTTGCTGTCGGGTTTGATGGTCTTCACCCCACCTAGCCATTGATAGACTTGGAAGGGTTTTGTCCGTCGTTGATATTTTCGGGTTAGGGTTGAGTAAGTGTTTCGGCTCTCTGCCAAGAGTGCCTCTCTTAACTAGGAAATCACCATGGAACTTGATCAACGAATAGCCGATTTTTATGACTCCTCTAGTGGACTGTGGGAAAGGATTTGGGGCGAACATATGCACCATGGTTACTACGGTCGGGGCGGCAAGATTAAACTCGATCGCCGTCAGGCACAAATTGATTTAATAGAAGAATTATTAACTTGGGGTGATGTCACCAGTGCTAATCAGATTCTCGATCTAGGTTGTGGTATTGGTGGCAGTAGTCTTTATCTGGCCGAAAAATTTCACAGCCAAGCGGTGGGGATTACTCTATCCCCGGTACAAGCCGCTAGAGCCAGCCAAAGAGCGCAAGAGTTTAATTTAGAAGAAAAAGTGAGTTTTCTTGTGGCTGATGCCCTAAAAACCCCCTTTCCTGACGATAATTTTGATCTGGTCTGGTCATTGGAAAGTGGCGAACATATGCCCGATAAAAGGCAATTTCTGCGGGAATGTTATCGGGTTTTGCAGCCCGGGGGGACTTTTTTGATGGCCACTTGGTGTCATCGTCCCACCACTTCCCTCGCCGGTAATTTAACGGAAGGGGAGATTAAACTATTAAACGAGATTTATCGGGTTTATTGTCTCCCCTATGTGATTTCTTTGCCAGAATACGCCGATATTGCCCGTGACATTGGCTTTCGAGACCTAAAAACCGATGATTGGTCTCTATCGGTGGCCGCTTTTTGGGATGTGGTGATTGACTCGGCCCTCAGCACAGATGCGATCGCTGGTTTGTTAGCAAGCGGTTACACTACTATCCAAGGAGCTTTATCTTTAGGGTTAATGCGGCGCGGTTACGAGTCGGGTTTAATTCGTTTTGGCTTACTGCAAGGGAAAAAATAAAGGCCGCTCTCTCCATTTCTTTTTAACAAAACTTAACAATTATTGGCAAAATTTTGCTTGCTTTTGTGGGGAGATTTTGAGATAATATTTTTAAAAGATTTTATTCATAATGGTAATATTTGCAGTTCGTAGAATTTGCACAGATTCCCATTATAAGAAAAGCATAACGCAAACCGCCGCCAAAGTCAAGTCCTTTCCCATACTTATGGGTGCGAATTTCCTGGAATCAAAAAAAGGGCTTTGGTGGGGGGGCAGGTGTTGGGGAGATTTTTGCTGTGTTCAGTGAACAGTTATAAGTTATCGGGTAGAACCGGGGAACGAGATAATGCTCTAGAAGAATTGACTTTTTCAGGATTGCCTGAGCAATTTCAGCCAGATTTACCGAAATATATTCCCCCGAAGCAGCGAACCTGATTCCCCATTTTTTTAGGGAACGATTGTATGGGGTAACTTTCGTTCAGCCCGACAAGAGCCAAAAAATTGCCAGTAGAATTGCCAGGAGGCTCCCAAGAGGAGCTTGATTCCGATGGCTCAGGGCAGATTTGAACTGCCGACCTTGGGCTTATGAGTCCCCTGCTCTGACCAACTGAGCTACTAAGCCGTTGTTTACACAGTTATCAATCATAACACACAATCACCCAGTTGCACAAGAGCAAAAAAGGGAAGATTTTTTCTTCCCTTTGCGGGCATCTTTAACGTCTGCCTGGCAGGAAAGCCATGGGATTAACTGCTCCCCGGCCCGAGGGGTGAACCTCGAAATGTAGGTGGGGGCCGGTGCTAAAGCCACTGCTGCCCATCTGGGCGATCGGCTCGCCTTGCTGAACAGTTTGGCCGCGACGCACCAGCAGACGGCTGTTATGGGCATAGAGAGTGGTGCTACCATCGGGGTGACGCAGTTTCACCAGATTGCCATAACCGCCAGAATTCCAACCGGAGGCGATTACTTCACCGGCGGCCGCCGCCACAATCGGGGTCCCCACTGGACCGGCGATATCGATGCCGCGATGAGGTCTGCCCCAGCGCCAACCGAAACCGGAGGTTAACACACCTCTGGTGGGCCAGATAAAGCCGGTAAAAATGGGGGCGGGATTAGGTAAATACTCATCGGGATTAGCGAGGGGAGGAAGGGAAGGTTCTACGGTTTCGCCGACGGGAATTCGTAGGCGATCATTATATTCTTCCACATTGGTAGGAGCCGAACCGATAATCTGTGGGGGGGTGCTTTGGTTAGAACGAGAACGAAGGGCAGCCCATTGGGGATTAGGGGTTATTTGCCGATCATCGACGGTTTCTGCGGGATTATCGACGGGAATAGCGATACTTTTCTGGGTTTCCGAAAGGTTAGTTTCCCGCAGATTAGCCACCTCTTGGCGCAATCTTTCCCGATAGCTGCCGGTGATATTTTCGGGGAATTCTTCCGTCTCCGTGGTGGCGGTTGCGGCGGGCAAATTTTGTCGATTGCTGGGGTTAAAGGACAATCTCTGGCGATCGCCGACCAAGGGAGTAAGATTTTGATTAACTCTAGCGTTGGCAGAGCGGTCGGGAATCACTAGGGTTTGATTAACTTTAATCCGGTTGGGGTTGTCAATGCCGTTTTCCCTGGCTAATTCGGCGGGGGTGATGCCGAGAGCGCGAGCGATCGTGTTTAAGGTATCCCCTGGCCGAACCCGATAAACTTGGGTTTCTGGGGGAACTATGACCCGAGGATTGGGAACGGCGGGAATTTCAGTCACAGGAGCCGGATTTCGTAGGGCAACGCTGGGAATTTCCGGTCTGCTTGTCAAGGGAGGATTAACGGCAATTGTGGCTATCGGGCGATCGCTTTCAGGGGTGGGAACGGGAATCGGGATCACCTGGCTGGTTGGTCGGGGCGATTCTTCGGGAGCAATAACGGGAATCTCGACAGTGGTTGGCGAATTATCGGGAACGAGAGCGGTAGTTTCGGTGACGATTACTGTTTCCCCGGAATCGGACTGATGGGGGATTTCCTGGGTCCGTAGGGCGGCCAAACTTTCTTGGAGACGTTGACGGGTTTGACGCAGACTAGCAGAGGAACTATCCAACTGCTCAGGAGTTGCTGCCGGGGCTGCCGGGGGCAACTGCTCAGGAGTGGGAATTTTTAAGGTTTGTCCGATAATCAGATCGGATTGGGGGGGGAGATTATTGCGGTTAGCGATCGCTGTAGGGGTGGTTTGATAGGTGTCGGCTAAACTCCACAGGGATTCTCCCGGTTTTACCTGATGCTCAACCACTGATGTGGCGATGAATTTGACGGTAGCAAGTGCTTGGGATTGGATTATTTGCGGTTCTTTTAGTTCTTTACCCGCACCTTTTGCTTTTTGGGACAGGTCAATTACTTCCCATTCTAAGGGTACAGAATTGGCGGCCTGGGCTGATTCTGAGGTGGAGTTGAGAATGCTAGGTACTCCCAGAGAGAGTGCTAATCCCAGCAGGGCAGCCGAGCAACGGACTCGGTTAGACTCAGCAGTGCAATTCTGTTCTGGGGTAGCGGATGTCATGGGGTTGTGGATAAAAGTCTCTTTCAAACAGACCTCCTGTGGTGTAAAGAGTTAGCTAGAGCCAGTCGATTAAGCCGATGATTCTAGCTTTCAGCATTAGCCTTGAGGCTAGAGTAGAAGTTAGGCAACTTTCTTTTTAGTCAAAATACCTAAAGGTGACTTTTAGGAGAGATTAACTTAGATTTTGAAATTATGCAAGTCTCCCTCTGACTATTAGCATCGGGATCACGGCAAGTTGGTGACATTTTGAATGTCCAGATTGACGATGCTCTATCTCAGTTGTTCCAAGCTGATCAGCATTTTTGGTCTTGCCAATTTTTGCCAGTTTTTTGATAGAAATTTTTTATCGGTTTTGCCGTTTAGAAAGAAATTATTAATCATTCGCTGCTCGAAAGGAGCAACGATGGCTATTCAGGGGGCAATACCGGATAAATAGGGTTTGCCGAAAAAATTTTTTCTGGGGGCAGGGTGTGGGGTGTGAGGTGTCGGTCGTCCATGGCAAATTAGGTGACACTTCGTCTTGATGAGAAAAAGGCTGTCAGCATTTCCTTCCCTAATTCAAGGATGGCGATCGCCTGTTACTTATAACTAGACCTCTTGTAAAAATCAAAAATTGTTGTTAGGTTTAGGAGTCCGTAGCCAGTAGTCAGTAGTCAGGAGAGTTAAGAATGAATAATAATCAATTAAATGGTCTATTTACAGATTTTAGGCAATTTAATCCTTATTTTTGCCGTTTTTGAACCCTGAAAAATTAATTATGCAAGAGGGTTACTCTTGAAAACTGATTTTTTTATGGTGAATCTCCTGACAAATATCTTTTTTTGTCTTATGTAATGCTGACTATACCAGCAGGTGAATAGAGAAAAAACTTCTCAGGCAATTGCGGCTCCCTCCTCTGTCCCGGTTGTGGCTCTCACCACAGCATCAAGAACGGTTCTACTCATAATGGTAAACCCGAACGTCAATGTAAAGATTGTGGTCGTCAGTTTGTGATCAACCCCAACGATAAAACTATCTCACCGGAGACTAAACAATTAATTGATCGGCTATTTCTGGAGCGAATTTCTCTAGGAGGTATTGCGAGGGTGACAGGCATAAGTTGATCATGGTTACAAAATTATGTCAACAATAAATTGGCTGCTGTTCCCAGTCAGATAAGGGCGGGCTGAAAAAACCAAGGTTAAATTCACCGGAGAAGGTGATGAGATATAGTCCTTCGTATTCTCTCAAAAAATCAAGGTATGTATTTGGTTAGCCATTGATACAAACACTGGAGAAATCAAGGATTTTATCTAGAAAATAGGAGCCATAAATAGGGTCAAAAATGCTAGAGATTTTTTACCATTAGCTGCTCGAAAATATGCGATTGCTTACGGTAACTTTTGCGATTCATGCAAAACAGTAATTACTCGTCAAAGTCAGCGAGCATTAGGAAAAGAAAGTGATCAAAATAATCCGATCAAAAGATTAAATAATACTTGTCGACAACGGGTTTCTCGGTTAGTGAGAGAGAGTCTATCGTTCTCTAAAAAAATGGAGAATCACCTTGGGGAGCCCTTTGGTATTTTATCCATGACTACAATGTGCAAGAGAGTAAAGCGTTAAGCCGTCATCACTACTTCTGAATCAGCACCAAATTAGGTTACACTTCATCTTGATGAGAAACGCCCTCAAGGAGCAGCGAGTCTCATAATCGCTACAATAATAGATAAAATCCTAATTGCGAGGAAAGCCTATCGATACCATCTTCGGCAATACCCAGGGACTGAAAGCCAGTCAGATGAAACAGCTACAAAGGCTGTACCATGAACGCTTGCCTATTGATACTCTCACCACCCCAGAATTCGCCCAAAGACTGGCGGCTATCAGTACCGATATCCATCAACCCCTCTGCACCTATATCAACCGTCGCGGCCAGGTAATTCGTGTGGGAGTGGGAACGCCCCGACAAACCCAATTTTCTCTCTTGGAACTACCCCGCTACGGTTCCGAACGTCTTTGCGGAATTCGTTGTATCGCCACGGAACTCAAGCAGGAACCGCCAAAAGAATCCAGTTTAACCGCCATGGCTTTGCAAAGATTAGACGCACTGGTGGTCTTAACATTAACCGGTACAGGTATGATCCGTCGCGGTGGTGGGGCGACCGGTTATGTGGAGCAAGTCTATCTGGCGCATCTCATACCACAAAGTCAAACAAATGTCAATAGTAATATATACTGGTCTGTCTCCCCTCCCTTAAATCTAGAGGATTTAAGCAAACAGGACTTTTTAGAGTTAGTGGAAGGACTAGAGGCGGAGTTTCAGCGAGAATTTACCGCTATAACCGTTGATACAGCCGAAGATCGGGTGCTATTGGTTGGTTTAATCACCGACGGTATGAGCGATCGCCAGTTCGAGGACGGTTTAAGCGAATTAGAACGTTTAGTTGATACCGCCGGGGGCAAAGTTTTGCAAGTCACCCGACAAAAACGGGATCATCCCCATCCGCAAACAGTGATCGGTTCGGGAAAAGTGGCAGAAATCGCCCTACAGGTGCAAACTTCGGGGGCTAATTTAGTTGTATTCAATCGCGACCTTTCTCCCGCCCAAATTCGCAATCTAGAGAACCAAATCGGGGTGAGAGTGGTCGATCGCACCGAGGTGATCCTGGATATTTTCGCCCAACGGGCCCAATCCCAAGCGGGTAAACTACAGGTAGAATTAGCCCAATTAGAATACACTTTACCCCGTCTCACTGGGCGCGGATTAGCTATGTCGAGATTAGGGGGAGGAATTGGCACTCGCGGACCGGGGGAGACAAAATTAGAAACAGAACGCCGAACTATTCAACGTCGTTTATCCCGTCTCCAGGATGAGGTGGATCAACTGCAAGCTCATCGTTCCCGTTTACGCAAACAACGGCAAAAACAAGATGTAGCCAGTGTGGCG
Source organism: Microcystis sp. LE19-195.1E (assembly GCF_027532095.1). Classification (NCBI taxonomy): domain Bacteria; kingdom Bacillati; phylum Cyanobacteriota; class Cyanophyceae; order Chroococcales; family Microcystaceae; genus Microcystis; species Microcystis sp. LE19-195.1E. The sequence continues at coordinate 1,160 of NZ_JAPZSZ010000245.1, read as the reverse complement.
ATCGTCGGTTACACCAATGCGGGAAAATCTACTTTAATTAATGCGCTCACCGCTGCCGAAGTTTATACCGCCGATCAACTGTTTGCTACCCTCGATCCCACCACCCGACGCTTAACTATTACCGATCCCCTCACCCAAGTCTCTCACACCCTTTTACTAACCGATACGGTGGGTTTTATCCACGAATTACCCCCCTCGCTGGTGGATGCTTTTCGGGCAACTTTAGAGGAAGTAACGGAAGCAGAAGCATTACTCCATCTGGTGGATCTGTCCCATCCAGCTTGGGAAAGTCAGATTGCCTCGGTATTAAAAATCCTCTCGGAGATGCCGATTCAAACTGGTCCAATGTTAATGGTGTTTAATAAGTTGGATCAGGTAAAAAGCGACGATTTGGAAATAGCTAAGGAAAAATACCCCCAAGCTGTTTTTATCTCGGCTATTCGTCGGCTAGGATTGGAAACTTTAAAACAAAAGTTAATCGATTTAATCGCTTAATTATTGATACTAAATCTGTTAAGTATAGGCTACTTGTGAGGAGAGGCAAGAGGCAAGAGGCAAAAGGAGGAATAAATAATCAGTTTTTAATAACCGGATTTGGTATGATTATAACTATCATCTATTAGCCCCAAGATAAATTAACTCGGTATCGGGAAGCTTACCAAATATTTTTTCGGAATAGTGTAAAAGCTCATCATTTTTGATTAACTTCAAAAACTCGTCATTGTCAAGAAATAGTTTCCAGCGATTAGTCACATCCATCTGTTGAGCATTGCCAGTAAAGTTCTGCTGTTCAAAGGAACTGCCACCACCATAACTACTAACATAATTTAAGCCACCATCAGAAAACTCTAGATTAAGAGCGGCGGAAATTTTTCGGCGATAACTAATATCTGGACTTCCCCGTTGACAAAAGGCCATAACCGCTGCTGTAGAAGGGATTAAGAGAATTTCCAGCCCCCCGTTACTGGGTACAAATCAGAGAAACTCCCAATAAATCTAACGCTTTTTGTTGCAGTTGAGTCGGTCGAGTTATCTTAGAAAAACGATAACTTCCCTCCCTAATCGTACATTCCACTGTATTCAAGCAAATTGTCCCCAAGTCTTCCAACAAAGTCCGAAAACTATGCACAGGGAGGTTCTCTTGATTCCGTTTTTTTCTC
>NZ_JAPZSZ010000214.1:0-11800 GCF_027532095.1 Microcystis sp. LE19-195.1E | reverse complement strand
CAGCACTTTTTCTCGGTCAATGATTAGGATAAGTTATAACTTAAAAATTAATCAACAACTAAAGCTTATGCTTGTAGCTAAGTGAAATCATTGATTAAGAGACCTGTACTTTTCAATGACTTTTTCAGCAAGCCCTATTTAGATTATGTCCTCAAAGATATTAATTCTCTAACAAACGCAATGACAGAAGCTATACTTATGCTCAAAGAAGAAGTTTTAGCCGCGGTTAAAATCTTCGATTAGACTTCTTGGATAATTAATTTTTGAGAGTTCAAAAATGAGAAAAATAGGGATGAAGTTGCAAAAAATCTCTAAATAGACCCTTTATTAGAAACCGATGAAGAAACGGCCACCGCTTGGATAAACCAACAACTAGAAAGCTTGGGAGTAAAACTAATCTGATGAACACAAAAATAAATCTACCAATGGAACAAATTAAAGCATTTTGTCAAAAGTGGCAAGTCACCGAATTGGCATTATTTGGTTCAGTTTTACGGGAAGATTTCCGTTCAGATAGCGATATTGATATTTTAATTACCTTTTCCCCAACTGCTAAACGAGGTTTAACCGAAACCCTACAAATGCGCGATGAACTGCAAGCAATTTTTGATCGAAAAGTAGATTTAATTGTGAAAGCAGCACTCAAACGGAGTGATAACTGGCTAAGATGTAAAAACATTTTAGAATCAGCACAGATTATATATGCCTCGTGATCAAGAATCTCTAATCGACATTGTAAATTCTATTAGACGTATTTTGCGCTATACCGATGGTATCGGTAAATCAGAATTGGAAAACAATGATGAAAAATTGTCTGCCATCCTCTACCAAATTACCATTATTGGTGAAGCGACTAAACGTCTTTCTGTAATCTTCCGTCAACAACATCCAGAAATTCCTTGGCGAGAAATGGCTGGAATGCGAGATGTCATTGTTCATAAATACGATCAGCTTGATTTGGATGTGGTATGGGACATAGTTGAAAATAAATTAACAGAACTTTTGAAAGCGATCGCACCTTTACTCTAAGAGTACTTTAAAAGCAAAATCCAAACAACTCTTAGAAATTGCTAAAATAGGAGTAGAAAAAGCGATAGAAACCGATGAAGAAACGGCAACCACTTGGATAAACCAACAACTAGAAAGCTTGGGAGTAAACCTAATCTGATCAACACAAAAATATGAAAATTCCTCAAGAAAAACTCTCACAACTTTGCCAACATTGGCATATTCATAAACTTTCCTTATTTGGTTCAGTTTTACGAGATGATTTTACCGCAGATAGTGATATTGATCTGCTCGTTGAGTTTGAACTTGGTTTTACCCCTAGTTTTTTCAAACTTCATCAAATTCAAGAAGAATTATCTCAATTATTTGATGGACGTACTATTGATCTCGTTACCGTCAAATCTCTTAATTATCGTATTCGTGAGCGTGTTTTAGCAACAGCAGAGGTGTGTTATGTCGCAGAAAGATAATCAAGTGTATGTTGAACACATGATTGACACAGCAAATAAAGCACTTAGCTTTGTAGAAGGTGTCAGTCGAGCAGTATTCGAGATGACATTCAACAATAATCACGACAATTTTTGATTTTTACCAGAGGTCTATTTTTAACGGGGGAGGATGTCAACCCTCACTTCCAGACTCAACAGTATGGCCGACTTCGCTGATCCATTGGGCAATTTCTGCGGGGGATGCGGTGGTTTCTACCGTGACGATTTTATTGGCTACATCCACCGATATTTGGGCTGCCGGTTGCTGATTATTAATCGCTTTAGTAATGGTATTAGCGCAACCTTCACAGGCAATACTAGGCACTTTTAGGGTAATTGTCATTGTTGTAACTCCAGTAACTTTATAGCTAAAAACTAGCATAAATTGTCAGGGGTAGCTGATTTTTTAAGAGTTTATTTACCATTTCAGCACTGCCGCTTCGATCCCCTGTTCCCGACGCAGTTTACTATCTTTTTCTAGCCATTGAATGACCTGTTTATGGGTTAGTTCTTCTAGGGTTACTCCCGTATCTTCGGCGATTATTTTTAATAAGCGTAGGGAAGAAATCGTTAAACGAGTCAGGAATTTTTCGGGAGAAGTCAAGAGGGCAGCGTCCACATCTGCGGATTCTTCTGGGGTTAAAAATTGTCTGTTTTCGATCATAGTTTTATTTGGTTTCCATCCAATTGTCACCGGCTTTAATTTCTACCAAGAGAGGGATCGTCAAGGAGACAGCTTCTTCCATAGTCGTCTTGATTTTTGACTCTAGGGATGGCCATTCTTCCCTCGGTACTTCCAAGACTAATTCATCATGGACTTGCAGCAGTAATCTCGCTCGATAATTTTGCAGTACCTCGGCCAATTTTACCATCGCTACTTTAATAATATCAGCACTGGAACCCTGAATGGGCGCATTAGCGGCCGATCTTAATAATTGTGCTTCCTCGTTGTTGAGTTTGAGGCTATCTAAATCGATGTCATGTAAGGACAGTCCCCGCAGTCTTTTTAAGAGGGGATTATCGAAGTTAAAATAACGTCTTCTGCCCAAAATTGTTTCCACATATCCCTGAGTGATCGCTTGTTTTTTGCTATTCTCTAAATACTCAAATACTTGGGCATAACGTTGATGATATTTTTCAATAAATTTTCTGCCCTGTTCTACGGTTAATTTCGATTCACGGGCGAATTTTTGCGCTCCCATGCCATAAATAACCCCGAAATTAATTGTTTTTCCTAAACTGCGTTCTTCGGAGGTAATTTCCCCTTTATCAAAGAGCAATTGAGCGGTGACTTTGTGAACATCTTGATTACTACGATACGCTTCTAATAAAACTGGTTCTTGACTGAGATGAGCGAGAATTCTTAACTCGATTTGTGAGTAGTCCGCTGATACTAATAAGTAACCATCTTCGGGTATAAAAGCTTGACGAATTCGTCTGGAAAATTCACTGCGAATGGGGATATTTTGTAGGTTAGGATTGGAGGATGATAAGCGTCCGGTGCTGGTGATGGTTTGATTAAAATCTGTATGTACTCGTGCGGTTTTTGGTTCGGCTAATTTCGGTAAAGCATCCACATAGGTGGATTTTAATTTGGATAAGGTGCGATGTTCAAGGATATAATCAACTAAGGGATGATCGCCTTGTAGTTTCTCTAAAACACTTTGATCGGTGGAGTAACCTGTTTTAGTTTTTCTGGATTTTTTGCGATTGAGTGCCAATCGATCGAAGAGGATTTCACTTAACTGTTTAGGAGAGCTAAGATTAAAAGTTTCTCCGATGGATTCATAAGCTTTTTTTTCTATGTCTGCTAGGTCTCTTTCTAGTTGCTGGGACAAGTTTTTTAGATAATTGACATTAATTTTTATACCATAATTTTCCATCTGCCACAGCACCATGACTAAGGGAGATTCTACCTCTGAGAATAATTGATATAAAGAGGGAATTTTAGTTAATTCTGCCTGTAATTTTTCTCGAAGTAAATAGGTAGCGTAGGCATCTAATCCGCAGTAGTTGGCAGTGGTGGTAATATCTAAATCAGCGATAGTTTTTCCCGTAGGAATACCGAGACTTTTATAACTAAGGGAAGTGATACCAGTTAAATAGCGATCGCACAAATCTTCGAGATTATGAGTTAGTTCGGGATGGAGGACATAACTAGCCACCATAGTATCAAAAACTAGACCTTTAACGGTAATTCCTTGATGATAAAAAACATCAATATCAAATTTTGCATTCTGGAAGACTTTCGGATAATTATCACTGGCTAAAATTGGGCGTAATTTTTCTAGAACTATCTCTAGATTTAAATTATCACCGCTCTGGTGGCCGATGGGAATATAGGCCATAGAATTTAATTCTTTTCCCCAACAGCAACCGATCCCGACCAATTTGGCTACACGAGGATTTAAATCCGTGGTTTCGGTATCCCAAGCGACAGGAAAATGTGGATTAGTGAAAGTTGTTAATTTTGCTAGTAAAGCATCTAACTTAGGAATAGTATCAATAATTTCCGGAGCAATTAGAACCGGTGGAGAAATAGGGGGTAAATCAAACAAAGACAATTGATTAGAATCAGCATCGCTAGTTAATTCTAGGGTAGGAGTGCCACCTAGATGCTGTTGAATTTGATCGAGTTTCTGGAGAATTTTCTTTAACTCTAATCTTGCCAATAAAGGTTGAACTAAACGCCGATCAAAACCTCGGAGACGAAATTTCTCCTCATCGAGGCTAACGGGGGCATCAAGGGCAATTTTGGCTAAATAGCGAGAACTTTCGGCGGCGGTTTTTCCCTCTAATAATTTAGTTTTTACCATTCCCTTAATCGATTCCAGATTGGTATATATATCGTCTAAGTTATCGTATTTTTTTAATAAATCTATCGCTGTTTTTTCGCCAATTCCGCGCACCCCGGGTATATTATCAGACTTATCACCGCAAAGAGCTTTAAAATCTACTACCTGTTTTGGTGTCACCCCTAACTTTTCCGTGACAGCTTGGGAATTGAATTCTGTATAACCCTGTCCCGATGTACTTTTGACCGCATTAATATCCAGATAGAGAACCGTGGTTTTTTTCTCCTCATCTACCAATTGGAATAAATCTCGATCGCCTGTTAAAATCTTGACCGTATAACCATGATCGCCAGCTTGTTTTGCCAAAGTTCCTAAAACATCATCTGCTTCGTAACCCGGGGAAGTCACAATAGGAATATTCATCGCTGCCAAGAGACTTTGCAGATTAGTTAAATCGGGGCGAAATTCTTCGGGAGTTTCTTGCCGATTAGCCTTATAATTGGCATCAGCTTCATGGCGAAAAGAAGGAGCTGCTAAATCAAAAGCAACTGCTAAATAAGTGGGTTTTTGAGTTTCAAGTAACTGCATCAGAGAATTTAAAAACCCAAAGCACACACTGGTGGGAATGCCGCTAGAAGTACGCAGAGGACCAGAACGAGACTTGGCAAAGGCATAATAGGCACGAAAAGCCAAAGAATGCCCATCAATCAGGATAAATAGCTTATTTTGCTCGGCACTGGTCATAATCTAGCCTCTTTAATCCTATCAAAATAATACTACATAGTATATAAAATTTACATTCCCTATTTTGCCCGAATTTGCCCAAATTTGACAAGGGGGGTTTTTCTGTTTAGAGTATAACATAGGCTGGCATTGTTCTAAACTTAAATCTTTCTATCTCTTTACAGGCGGCCGATGCCTGTGCTACCAATTACATCAATAGCATTTACAGGCATCCTGCTTGTACCACTAGGGAAAAACTAGACCGAATTACAGTAGCTCCCAATATTTATTTAGAATAACTCACTATCAGAAAAATGCCGATTACTGTAGGATCTGTTTTAAAGCTGTTAGCGAAGGGAATTATGCTACACTAGCATCAATATCTAGTCAAAAAGGCTTGTAATTTATGACTCCTCATCTTTCTCTTAGCCAGATTATAGAGTCTATCGATCAACTTTCTTTAGAAGAACAAAACCAATTATTTGAAAAATTAGCGCAGAAAAAACAACAACAAGAGCATCCACTGCTCAATATACCAGTTACACTAACCTATAATCCCCTCTTAGATGAAGTCATAGAGAGTATAGAAACCTATCGTCAAAAAGTTGACCAAGAAGACAGTCAACAAGTTGAAACACCGTGACTCAATATATATTAGATACCGATCATAAGCTTAGACGCATTTAAGTTTCCTACTCGTATCCCTATCTACAAGGCGTTCCAGGATATTAAAGTGCAATGTAAGTGCGTCTAAGCTTATAACCCTACTGCAAAAACTACATCCGAACTTAGTTCGGAGAGTAGCGTCTATCGATCCTGATGATACGGCTATAACAATTATTACTTTAGAAGAACAAGTAAGAGGATGGTTCAGCGTGATCAGAAAATACTCTCAAAGCAATCAATATGAAAAGTTAATCAAAGGCTATCAAGGTTTGAGAGATGTAGTTAATTATCTGAGCAAATTTAAAATTTTGAACTATACTTTAGAAGCTCATTATCATTTCAGAGAATTACGGGAGCAAAAAATTCCTATAGGAACACAAGATTTAAGAATTGCAGCGATTAGTTGATCAGAAAACAGTATTTTAGTAACACGCAATTATCGTGATTTCTCTCAAATCCCTAATTTACGCCTACAAGATTGGATGATATAGAACTCTGTAGGGATGACTACGAAAATTGTTACATTTTTTAAGGATTACCCAGCCATTATTCAGCCATTAGCCTAGCATCGGCGATCGCTGATAACACCTCGTCAAAAAAAATATTTGCCAAAAAACCAGCGTAAGGGTATTTTAAGAATAATTTTATATGTTTACTTTGCGATTACATGAGAATCCTAGTTACGGGTGGTGCGGGTTTTATTGGTTCCCATCTAATCGATCGCTTGATGGAACAGGGTCATGAAGTGGTCTGTCTGGATAACTTCTACACGGGGACGCGCCGAAATATCGTTAAATGGCTAGGAAATCCTTATTTTGAGCTAATTCGTCACGATATCACCGAGCCGATCCGTTTAGAAGTCGATCAGATTTATCACCTGGCCTGTCCTGCTTCCCCGATCCACTATCAATATAATCCCGTCAAAACGATTAAAACCAATGTTTTAGGGACCATGTATATGCTGGGGTTAGCTAAACGGGTAAAAGCGCGATTTTTGCTCGCTTCTACCTCGGAAGTCTATGGCGATCCCGATGTGCATCCGCAAACGGAAGAATATCGAGGTAATGTCAACTGCATTGGGCCGCGTTCCTGTTATGACGAGGGTAAACGGGTAGCGGAAACCCTAGCTTTCGAGTATTATCGGGAGCATAAAGTCGATATCCGGGTGGCCCGGATTTTCAACACCTACGGCCCGCGAATGCTGGAAAACGATGGTCGAGTGGTGAGTAATTTCGTCGTACAAGCTTTGCGCGGTCAACCCCTAACGGTTTATGGTCAAGGTTCCCAAACCCGCAGTTTTTGCTATGTTTCTGACTTGGTGGAAGGGTTAATGCGTTTGATGAATGGGGATTTTATCGGACCGGTTAATTTAGGCAATCCCGACGAATACACAATTCTGGAATTAGCACAAGTGATCCAAGGCATGATTAATCCCGAGGCCGAATTGGTCTATCAACCACTGCCGGAAGATGATCCCAAGCAACGACAACCGGATATCACTCGTGCTAAAACTTATCTGGATTGGAGTCCAACTATTCCTCTAAGTCAGGGTTTAAAAATGACGATCGAGGATTTCCGTTCTCGTCTAAGCTAATCCCTAATCAATAAATTTAACTCAATTGTCACTGGAGTAATTATCATGCGTGTTTGTGTTATCGGAACGGGTTATGTGGGTTTAGTCACCGGGGTGTGCCTAGCACATATCGGCCATCATGTCATCTGTATTGACAACAATGAAGAAAAAGTCAAATTGATGAAATCGGGACAATCCCCCATCTATGAACCGGGGTTATCAGAATTAATGCAGTCTTCGGCAGCCTCTGGCAATCTGGAATTTTCCACGGATCTAGAAGCGGGAGTTAAACACGGTGAAATCCTCTTTATCGCTGTTGGTACACCAGCACTACCCACGGGAGAAAGTGACACTCGTTATGTGGAAGCGGTGGCCCGGGGTATTGGGGCCCATCTCAACGGTGGTTATAAAGTAATCGTCAATAAATCGACCGTTCCCATCGGTTCTGGGGATTGGGTACGGATGATCGTCCTCGATGGAGTGGCCGAAAGACAAAAAAATCTCGTGGCTGCGGTTGGCGGTATTAGTACACTAGAACGCATCGAAGCGGAATTCGATGTGGTCAGCAATCCCGAATTTTTACGGGAAGGTTCGGCAGTTTATGATACTTTTAACCCCGATCGCATTGTTTTAGGCAGTAATAACCCGAAAGCCATTGAAATGATGAAGGAATTGTACGCGCCTTTGGTTAAACGCCAATTCGCTGAGGATCCCTCCTTGCCTCCCGTTCCCGTGGTGGTTACGGATCTCAGTTCGGCGGAAATGATTAAATACGCCGCTAATGCCTTCCTAGCCACCAAAATTAGCTTTATTAACGAAGTAGCTAATATCTGTGATCGCGTGGGGGCCGATGTCACCCAAGTGGCTAAAGGTATCGGTTTAGATTCCCGTATCGGCAGCAAGTTCCTCTCGGCCGGGATCGGTTGGGGGGGTTCCTGTTTCCCCAAAGATGTGTCGGCTTTGGTACATACCGCGGAAGACTACGGTTACGAAACGGAATTACTTAACGCCGCTATCAATGTTAACAAACGTCAACGGACAATTGCGATCGAAAAACTGCAACAGGAATTAAAAATCCTCAAGGGTAAAACCGTCGGTTTGTTGGGATTAACTTTTAAACCCGATACCGATGATATGCGCGATGCTCCGGCTTTAACCATGATCGAACAGTTAAATCGTTTAGGTGCTAAGGTAAAAGCTTATGATCCGATCGTTTCCCAAAGTGGTTTAAGTCACGGTTTAAGCGGTGTGATTATCGAATCGGATCCGGAAAGATTGGCCGATGGTTGTGACGCTTTGGTGGTGGTGACGGAATGGCAAGAATTCCTCCGTCTCGACTACGGGAAAATGGTTAAAACCATGCGCGAACCCGTGTTAATTGATGGTCGCAATTTCCTCGATCCTGCGGTGGTGACAGCAGCCGGTTTCCGTTACCTCGGGATCGGACGTTAATCCCAGGAATCCGCCTTTTCAGCAGGACTGACGCGGGTGGGGAAGGGACAAGAAGCACCAACCCTTACCCCTGCTCCTAGGGGCGAAAATTGCCCGATTATGCCGACTGAAAACCAAAAAATTCCTAGCTGACCATGGGGTTATTGGCTATAGTTAAATGATGTGAACAGGAGCCACTAGAATCCGGGAGCGCTCGGTAGAATTGAATTGAGAAACTAGAAATCAGTTTTAGCAATACATACATACTTATGGTTAGCTCTGTTCAATACCGATACACTAACGAACAAGTTAGGGACTGGTTACGGGGATTACTGACAATTGCCTGGTGTGATGGGGATTATAGCACCAGCGAACAGGAATCGATCGCCCGTTTCGCTCACGAATTAGAATTAGATGACGACCACGTTCTCTATCAATCGATTAGTCCCGAAGAATTGGCCGCAAGTTTCGGTCATGACCCCAGAATATCAGAAAACTTCCTCCGCACGGCGGTGATGGTAGCGATCGCCGATGGCATTTATTCCCCCGCCGAAGCGCAATTACTGCATAGTTATCGGGATGCTTTCGGGTTAGAAATCGAGGCCTTGTCAGCTTTAGAACATACTATCTGTGAAATTCCCGAAATTACCACGGAAGCGCAGAAATCCGAGTTTATCAGTGCCGAACATCCCCACCCAGATCTGCTGCATCCCCTCAAAGATTGGTTAGATGGGGTAGAAATGCACGATCCGCGCTTGGCCCGGTTTATCTGCAAAATGGTGCCGCCTCAATGTCCTTTTGAACGCGATATCGTGCTTTTTGGCCATAAATTAGTCCATATTCCGCCCCTGTGCAAGTTAAATCCTCTCTACGAACAATTAGTCGGTTTACGCTTCCGGGCTTTATCATACTTAGCCGATGATTGTCAAGAAGATATTTCCGAGTATATTTAGCCAATTTAATTAAAATTGCGGCTAACATGGTATAAATATCCTGCTGACAGAAAATATCTCAACCTAAGGGCTTTTCCTAGCTAATTCTTCCGTTAAAATTAGGTTAAGTCGCCGTTGACAGAGAAAATATGAGTAAAAACTCCCGACGAGTCGATTTTCCTGATTTACCCGGGCTAAAAAACCTGCGCTCCTATCAATGGCAGTGGCTGGGCCGAGATATACTCGCCGGTGTCACCGTGGCGGCCTACGCTATTCCCCAGTGTATGGCTTACGGCGACCTGGCCGGGGTCGATCCCGTGGTGGGATTGTGGACTCTCGTGCCAGCCGCCCTAGTTTACGCCCTTTTCGGCTCCTCATCGCAACTATCCCTCGGACCGGAATCGACCACGGCAGTGATGACGGCGGCAGCGATCGCACCTATGGTAAGCCTTCAAGGAGAAAATTACGGCAGTTTAGCGGCTTTTTTAGCCCTAATGGTCGGTTTAATCTGTTTAGTTGGTTATATCGCCCGCTTGGGATTTTTAGCTAATTTACTCTCCAAACCGATCCTGATCGGTTATATGGCGGGAGTGGCGGTGATCATGATTGCGGGACAACTGGGTAAAATTAGTGGTTTGTCAATCCGTGAAAATACGGTTTTTAAAGAAATTTTAGCTTTTTTTCGGGGAATAAATCAATGGCACTGGCCAACCCTTAGCCTCGCTCTATTGCTGCTACTATTTCTATTTGTCATCCAAAAATATTTTCCCAAAGCACCGGGTCCCTTGCTGGCGGTTTTACTGGGAACCCTCGCCGTCGCCACCCTCCATCTCGATCAAGAGGGGGTGGCAGTAGTGGGGAAAATTAGCAATACTTTGCCGAATTTTGGCTTACCAACCCTAGATTTTTCCCAATTACTACCCCTAGTAACCGCAGCCGTCGGCATTGCCCTGGTGGGCTATTCCGATAACGTCTTGACCGCTAGAGCCTTCGCCGCACGCCATAACCAAGAAATCGATGCCAATCAAGAATTTTTAGCCCTGGGACTGGGGAATCTGGCGGCGGGTTTTTGTCAGGGATTTCCCATCAGCAGCAGCGCCAGTCGCACCGCGGTGGGCGATTCGGTGGGTAGTAAAAGTCAACTTTACTCCCTGGTGGTGGCAGTGGTGGTGGTGGCGGTCATTTTCTTGCTCGGTCCGCTACTGGTACTCTTTCCCAAGGCTGCCTTGGGTGCGCTGGTGATTTATGCAGCCTGTAAACTGCTGGATATCGCCGGCGCTAAACGACTAAAAAGCTTTCGCAATAGTGAGTTTAATCTCGCTGTCCTGACAATGGTGGGGGTGCTAACCACGGGGATTTTAAGCGGGGTTGCCATCGCCATCGGTCTCTCGGTTATCGATTTATTGGCCCGCATTACCCGGCCCGATGATGCGGTCTTGGGTACGGTTCCGGGGGTGATGGGTTTACACGCACTCCAGGATTGGCCAGAAGCGCAAACAATACCAGGGTTAGTTATCTATCGTTACGATGCCCCCTTATTTTTTGCTAATGCGGCCGACTTTAAACGTCGCGCTCTCAGTGCCATTGCCCGGGAGACAAAAACGGTAGAATGGTTTGTCTTGAATACAGAGGCACTCGGAGAATTGGATAGTACAGCCGTGGAGATTATCGAGGAACTAGCAAGGGAATTATCAAGACAGGGTATAGTTTTCGCCCTAGCAAGGGTTAAACACGATCTGTACTTACAATTGCAACGTTCCCGCTTGTTAGATAAAATTAGCCAAGAGAGAATTTACTATACTTTGCCGGCGGCGATCGAAGCTTTTAAAAATCGTTAACTGATAGTTAGGGGTCGAGAAGGTCGTCGCCGACCTCCCCTCCCATAAAGAACCTACCCGTGCATAGTTTTCGGACTTTATTGAAATTAGCTGATAGAGTTGTCTAAGTTGGGCTTCCGTCGGTTGCATTTAGTCATTGTCGGCTTAATTTTAGATTATTGTTCATTTTAGTATTATTAATCGAAAGCCACTTCCCTAACCTATTTAGGGTTTGCTGAATAAAGGTGAAATGTAGGCAAGGTAAGGGTTTTGTGGCTTTACGAGCGAAACAGGTGCAAGATTTTGAGAGAATCGTGCTTCAAAACCTTGCGTCTTCATCGGCCCGCGTCCTGTAGGGGCGAAGCAT
>NZ_JAPZSZ010000265.1:0-1844 GCF_027532095.1 Microcystis sp. LE19-195.1E | reverse complement strand
CTCATTAGTTACTAACACATCAATTTCTAGGGTTTTACCGTCGAGACGTTTTCTGACTCTTTGACTAACTTGATGTACGGGAATCTGACGATTTAAAAATAAAGTCTCACAAGCTGGGGCTACCATATTTTCGACAAAACGTCCCCATTTACCGCCAAGATTACCAATTTCTTTACTGAGTCTGGTAATTTGGCGATCAGTTTTTAAAGATTGTTCTTTGAGAATCCGCTCGGTTTCTTTTTGAGCTTCTGCTAATTCGGCTAATAATTTCCAAACATCATCGGCGGTGGTGGTCATAATTTTTCATCTTAATTAACTTGGCACTAACCCGATTATATCTTGTTTGAAGGATAGAGCCTGATGGCAGATAATGAAATAGTAGCGATTTTTTTTAATATGGCGGATCGCAATTGTCAGTCGAAATGGCTATCGATCATAGGAATTGGTGAAGATGGCTTAGAAGGGTTAAGTTCGGTAGGGCGAAGTCTGCTTTCTTTAGCATCAGTTATTGTCGGTGGTGAACGTCATCTGGCAATGTTACCCCCAGAGGATCGACGGCAAAAACTGCTCTGGACTTCTCCTATTCAAGACTCTGTGAACGAGATTATCCGCCTTCGTGGTCAATCCGTCTGTGTTTTGGCCAGTGGTGATCCCATGTGCTACGGGATTGGTGTCACCCTCACCCGTCAGATTCCCCTTGAGGAAATGACGATTATTCCCTCTCCTTCTGCCTTCAGTCTTGCCTGTAGTCGTTTGGGTTGGCCTCTGAGTGAAGTGGAAACTTTGAGTTTGTGCGGTCGCCCTCCGGCTTGGTTGAATGGGGTGCTTTATCCCGGTGCTAAACTGCTGGTACTGAGTGCCGATACCCAGACTCCGGCGATCGCTGCTCGGCTGCTCCGGGAGGGAGGTTTTGGCGAAAGTTCCATCACCGTTTTAGAACATCTAGGGGGAACCCGAGAACGCCACATTCAAGGCATCGCCAACGATTGGGAGTTTACAGATCTGGCGGATCTAAATGTCATCGCCATTAGCTGCATATCCTCTAATCCTCCTACCCTGGCACCGCGCCTTCCAGGACTGCCGGATTCTGCTTACCATCATGACGGACAGTTGACAAAAAGAGAAGTTCGTGCTATCACTCTGAGCAGATTGGCTCCCCTACCCGGACAATTGCTCTGGGATGTGGGGGCGGGTTGTGGTTCCATTGCCATTGAGTGGCTGCGGAGCGATCGCCGTTGCCAGGCTATTGCGATCGAACATCATCCCACCAGATTACAATACATTGCCGATAATGCCGCCGCCCTGGGAACACCCCACCTGCAAATCGTCGCCGGAATCGCACCGAGCGCCCTAGAAGATTTACCGCAACCGGATGCTATTTTTATTGGTGGCGGTATCACCACACCCCACCTATTGGAAACCTGTTGGTTAGCCCTGCGCCCCGGGGGTCGTCTTGTTGCCAACACTGTTACAATTGAAAGCGAATTAGTCCTCTTGCAATGGCATAGTAAATTAGGAGGGGAACTGCTGCGAATTGGCATTGAAAAAGCCGAACCGGTCGGTAAGTTTTTAGGTTGGAAAGCAATGGCCACCGTAACCCAGTGGACTGTTCTGAAACCGAGATTGTAAATCCTTGATTTTGTCCTTGATCTCTCTTGCAAAAGTTGTCAATAGAACTTTTTGGGTATTCTTTTCCTCTCTAATTAGGGTTTGCTGAATAAATCTAAAAACCTTGTTGGATAAGGCTTTTAGACTTTTTTTCCCTGAAAAAGTGCCTACCATTGGAGTGATTGGGGGGAAAATTTAGGGATTTTTTCCCTGAAAATTAGGTAATTGACCACCTG
>NZ_JAPZSZ010000199.1:0-6457 GCF_027532095.1 Microcystis sp. LE19-195.1E | reverse complement strand
ACCCCACGCCGTAAACGGACGTGGATTCTTCTAGCATCACTGCTGTGAATTTCTGGCTCAACGAGTCCACTTGAATTAGATTCCTGGCGAAATCCAACCCAGAGGTGGTTCTCTCCTCAGACTTTCGCGACCTTACAGAAGCCTGTTATCGGGGGCCCCTACGATACAGTTCAAAACCTCTAAAATAATTGGTTTCTTTGGTACTTGACGCTTAGAGCTTTTACCTATAGGAGCATTCCCCTATAGAACCCCATAACTCTAGTTTTCAAGGTGCGTTCATCGGTTGATGACTGGGTTTTTTAAGCGGTTGCTTACCCGGCCCCCTATTCTTAATATCATACATCCTATAAAGTCGCCCTAAAAGGGCGAGGCTTTAAACCCAATTTTTCGGTAAACGGTCTTGACGCAGCAAATCCGCCAGATTTTCCCGTTCAAGGATGAGATTAGCTTCTCCGTTGTGGACAATTACCGCCGCCGGACGGGGTAAGCGGTTGTAATTAGAAGCCATACTGTAGTTATAGGCTCCTGTGGCTAAAACCACTAAAATATCCCCCGGGTTGGTTTTCGGTAGCGTAATATCCTTAATTAGAATATCGCCAGATTCACAATGCTTTCCAGCTATTGTCACCACTTCCTGACATTCTTGACTCATTTTATTGGCGACCACGGCCCGGTAAACCGATTGATAGGTAATCGGTCGGGGATTATCAGACATTCCGCCATCAACGGCGACATAGGTGCGGATTTCGGGGATTTCCTTGCGATTACCCACTGTATAGGCCGTTACGCAAGCGGTGGCAATCAGAGAGCGTCCCGGTTCGGCAATGAGCAGCGGATAAGCGATACCTCTTTCCTGACAAGCTTTAGCCACTGCTAAGGACACTGCTTGCACCCATTCCTCGATACTTGGGGGGTCATCACTTTCGAGGTAGCGAATCCCTAAACCACCACCGACGTTTAATTGCTCTAGGGGTAAACCGCGTTCTAAACCTAATTTAAACCAATCTGCCAAGACAGCGGCTAAGTCTTGGTGGGGTTGACGTTCAAAAATCTGGGAACCGATGTGAGCGTGTAAACCCAGACAATTCAGCAGCGGATGAGCTAAAACATAGTCAAATACCGCTTCGATTTGATGGGGGTCAAAACCAAATTTACTGTCTAAGTGACCCGTGCGAATATATTCGTGGGTGTGGCACTCGATACCGGGGGTTAACCGCAATAGGATCGGAATAGGGTTATCAGGACGATTTTCGCCTAATTTAACCAGATTTTCTAACTCTAGCCAGTTATCAACGACAATAATGCAGTTATGCTCGATCGCATATTCTAACTCGGCGATCGATTTGTTATTACCATGAAAGTATATAGGCACATCGGTTTTATTGATCTGGTCTAAAGCGGTTAACACCGTGTGAATTTCTCCGGCCGACACCACATCAAAACCTAATCCCTCCCTAGCGACCACGGCCGATAGGGCCAGGCAATTCCACGCTTTCGAGGCATAAATTACCCTAGATTCTCCGGGATAATGAGTCTGGAAACCTTGCAGGTATTGACGACAGGCTGTGCGGAGGGTGACTTCATCGACAATATACAAGGGTGAACCGAAACGTTCCACTAGGGTGGTCACATCACAACCACCGATTTCTAGACAATCACGGTTATTAACCTTGGCTGTCAGGGGGAACAGGGTTTGATTCGGGGATAGACAATCTTGATAGGCTAAATATTTTTGTCCGGAATTGTTGATTTTAGGTTCAGTTGATAGCATGATCGGTGTTTTTTGTCAAGAAATCGATAATTTTTGTTACAATCTCCGCGCATCCCCGATTCAGTCAAGGGAATTTTGACCGTCGGTGATCTAGATAGCCAAAATAGTTCTCTCTTTCAGTGTACGATCAACCACCCGCTAAAAATCCCTTTTTTGTCAGGAAAAAATCGAGCAGCGACCCCGAAATAGTGGTAATAGTATTGAAGGAGTGGTCTTAAAAGTGATGATATGACTGACCAGAATGGCGTGTTAGTAGAAGAACAAAGCGAGGATATTACCCGTAAGATGAGTCAATTAGCCACTGAGTCGCCGAAAAATCAATTACAGATTCTGACACAATTAGCTGGGGCCGGAGAAGCTGGCCTAACTGTATTGAGAGATTTTTTGTTGGCCCAGCAGCCCACTCCTGTTAATCTGGTGACAGGTAAGGCTTATCAATTGCTCTATCAAGATAATAGCGATCAGAGCAAGGAATTTTTAGCTAATTATTTCCCCACGGGTGTTGTTCCCCTCGATAGTGCTAAAGGTATCGATTATCGACTTTTACAGGAATTATTGGCTAAACAGGATTTTCAAACTGCCGATAGTCTCACCCGTCAAAAACTCTGTGAATTAGCAGGAGAAGGAGCAATACAGAGGAAATGGGTCTATTTTACGGAAGTGGAAGCTTTTCCCAAGGTTGACATTCAGACTATTGATCATCTTTGGTTAGTTCATTCGGAAGGGAAATTCGGTTGGTCGGTGCAGCGCAAATTATGGATAGGTGTGGGACAAGATTTCCCGAAACTCTGGCCGAAAATTGGCTGGAAAAATGGCAATAATTGGACAAAATACCCCCAAGAATTTACCTGGGATTTAAGCGCTCCCGTGGGCCATTTACCCCTGTTAAATCAACTGCGCGGGGTGAGAGTGGCTGCCTCTTTATTCTCCCATCCCGTCTGGAGTGAAAAATAGATTGAGAGCATTCGGCCCGCTAGTGTATCAGATTTCTACATTTTCGGGACGATTTCTTGTAAGGCCGCTTCTAGATTAGGATAACGATAGTCAAAACCGATCGCTTGAGTGGCTTTTGGCAGCACTTCTTGACCTTCTAAGACGATTTTTGCTCCTTCTCCCAAGAGAATTTCGAGGGCAAAATCTGGCACTGGCAACCAAGAAGGACGATTCATTACTTCCCCTAAAATCTGACAGAATTCTTTCATCCGGACGGGATTGGGTGCAGTAGCGTTGAAAGTGCCGCTAATTCCCTGGCGATCAAGACAATAGATAATTAAATTAATTAAATCATCCCGATGAATCCAAGAAAACCACTGACGACCGCTGCCAATCGGTCCGCCGGCAAATAGTTTGAAGGGTGGGATCATTTTCCCTAAAGCACCCCCATTGCCTAAAACAATACCCGTGCGAAGAATGACTAAACGAGTGCCGTAATCTTTAACTTTTTGGGCGGCTGTTTCCCACTTTTTACAGACATCTGCCAGAAAATCGTCACCGGGAGGGCTATTTTCGTCAAAACTAGCGGTTTCACTGGTTCCATAGTAACCGATCGCCGAGGAGTTAATTAAAACTTTCGGTTTCTGGTCGGCCAGTGCGGTCGCAACGCGCTCGCTACGCGAGATCGCCTCGACAATTTTCTCGGTGCCGATTTCCCGACTAGCGACGATTGCTCGTTTTGCTTCCCCGGTCCAGCGTTCCGAAATCGGTTCTCCCGCTAGATTAATCACCGCGTCACATCCGCAAATCTCTTTTTGCCAATCCCCCGATTCTGTGGCGATATAGGGAATAATCTCTATCTTAGGATAGATTGACTTTGGGTAAATTCTTCGGGCTTTATCGGGATTGCGAGTCAAAATTAGGATGTCATCGCCGCGATCATAGAGTTTGACCACCAATCGACTACCCACAAATCCCGTCGCCCCAGTAATCGCTATTTTCATGGTTTCTTGACTAAATTTATCCTTATTTTAGCTGGTTTTTAACTATCAGAATTCAGGAGTTGAGAGTTGGGGTTTTAGGGTTTTAGGGTTTTAGTTGAAATTTCCCCATTCCCCTATCTCCCCATCACCCTATCTCCCCATTCCCCTATCTCCCCATTCCCCCATCACCCCACTTCTCACTTATCCTGATACCCCATCCCGTTGGCTGCCGCATAACGATTCATAAAGCGCAGAAAACGCTCCCAGTGTTCATCGGTGATTTCAAAACCACATTCTACCCGTTGAATTTCATCCCCTTCATCTCCTCCAAAAATAAACTTGGTTGAGTTGGGAATAACTATAATCACTCCTTCCTCATCGGTGAGACGAAGATCACCGTAGGTGCGGGTGGTGAAACTTTGGAAACGTTCGATCGCTTTCAGGGTTTTAAAAGTCATCAGGACATTGCGAATCCCGGTACTTTTATTTTTGCGGAGACTAACACCGCTTAATTCTTCTGATAAACCGACAAAAAACTCGATCGTGGGAGTGGTCATAGGTATAGCCATAAAATTTTAGTTATTGATTTTCTCTTAATTACTTTTGATGGGGAAAAATTAGTTCATGATTACTAATAAAGTAACCATGAACGGAAAAACAAGCTATTCCGCTTCTCCACCTTGGATTTTGAGGAGGAGAAAACCCCAAGCTAATCCGACGAGGACGAGAACGATCGCCACGATCGCCCCATTAAATAACATACTTTCTGCGGTCATGGTGATGGCTCCTGAGCCTACAATAATCGATCAACAGATCAATGGTATTTTAACCTACGAAGGCGATCGACTGCTGCCGGACTAGGACAAAATTGAGGGGGAAAATCGGCCAATAACTGTGAGAATTTTCCTAGTATATACGTTCTAGCAATCCTGCCCCTCTCCTCAAGGAAGGATGCTCACCCCCATGCTAGATATTTTTAATACTATCTTTATATTTGCCGTCACTACTTTGTGTTAATGTCTTATCTGCTTAATTCTCCACTTATACTAGAAAAATTAAGTATTGATAACTATTGGTGATGACTGGTAAAAAATCATTTATGCTCAAGATCAAGTTAATATTATTTTTAGGTTTGTTGCTGCTGAGTTGTCAACCGACTAATCTCAATGGTAATAATAGTTCAATGGCTCAGATTACGACTGAGAATCAAGGGCAAATATTACCGATCACGGCCAAAGCAGATATTAATGGTGAGATGATTGAGTTAGAAGTGGCTCAAACCCCAGAACAACAGGCCAAGGGTTTAATGTATCGCTTGTCTTTGGAGAAAAATCGCGGTATGCTATTTCCCTTTGCACAACCTCTGGTGGCCCGGTTTTGGATGAAAAATGTCTCGATTCCTCTAGACATGATTTTTCTAAAAGATGGTATAGTAAAAGCAGTTTTGCTCAATGTCCCCCCTTGTGCTGTGGATCCTTGTCCTGTCTATGGTCCAAACACCATGGTTAATCAAGTCATCGAACTAGCTGGGGGTCGAGCGAAAGAATTAGGAGTGAAAGAAGGAGATAAAATTAAGATTGAGTTTATCTCAAGACCTTGATTTTTGAAAATGGTGTTAACTTTCTTATAGAAGGTGTCCCTTGTCTGGAAATATAAGTATGGCTTTTAGAAGCTATTACGCATTTATACTGTTTAAGATATAACCATATCGATTAAGATTTTTATAGTCTATCAAGTCATAGATTGAATAATCTTTACCCTTGATATAGATAGATTAAACAGAGACAAAATTCTGCTCGATCTAACGGGACTATCTTAAGAGAGCCAGCGATTTTTAGGAAAGCGCTCTCTATCATCGGGATAGCTTAGATACAGAAAAAACGGTCGCGAGACTAACTGTCCTTGAAACCGATCAGGTAGTGTTTTGTTAAAATCACGAGATATACTATACTATTGAGCAAAAAAATCCCCCTATGTCCACGATTGCCTATTCCCAATTCCGACAATTTCTACAAGAGGAATTGTCCCTTCCCCAAGAATCGATCGCTATGGCCGAGCGCTCGATCCAATCTGATAAAATTCATTTACCGATGATTCTCTGGCAGTACGGTTTAGTGACCTTGGAACAATTAGACAAAATTTATGATTTTCTCGAAGAGGTAGTCTAATCTTACAATTGCTCACTATTGACAAGGAGAATAATTGCCATGGCTGCTCATAGTTTCTGGCACAGTTTGAAAATTCCGATCCCAAAAACTACCAATCATCACTTGAGAAGTGGGTTATTTAAACCCACTTTTTTAATAACTATACAATTGAGAATTATCGATTAACTGCTCAGTCCATGAAACCCCATGACCAATTTGCCAAAAATTACCTTGAACAATTACTTTCTCCCCTGGGAATCGTCGAAATCAGTAAAGAAGTCAGCGACGAAACTCGACAGATAGATTTATTTTTTTCCCCCAATGCCGAACCCAACCCCAATTATCTGGGATTATTAGGCAGAATTGTCCTTAATACTGTCTTAATTGAACCCTATCGCAATCCTCCCAATCGTAGCGAGATTCGCAATTGTTTAGCGAAACTTTTGACAATTTTAGCCGAACTGCAAAGACAAGCTAAACGGGAAAATCAGAGCTACAATGAAGACAATGCCCCTCGTTTGTGGATTTTATCCCCTTCGGCTGGTATCACTGTTTTAGAGGGATTTGGGGCAAAATTAGACCCAGATTGGCCAGAAGGAGTCTATTTTCTTCCCTCGCTTTAT
>NZ_JAPZSZ010000129.1:0-19938 GCF_027532095.1 Microcystis sp. LE19-195.1E | reverse complement strand
TGAAATGGGGCGAAAGTCTGTGGACTCTGTGTAAGACAGTACATGGTTTTTTAACTGTGGTATGCGACGGTGGTGGAAGCAGAAACTTAAATCGTGAGGTTTAGGAATCGCCGCACTTTTAGGGCGGCGAGGATGTCAAGCAGTTGTATTTACCCTTGTGCGATACTTGGGTTATCTATGATAATTCTGGGGATGAACCGCACTTAGTTGCTGCGTTAGGATTTAATCAACCTCCTATTATTTATAACCCAGACACCTTCCGAATCATTACCAGAAACCAAAATGACTGAACCCACCTTAACGGAACTGCATCAGAAAATCGATACAGGTGTTAGAGTCGCAATCGCAGAAGCAATTGAGAGACACCGCCTCTTAGGAGAGTCTATCAGCATTTTCAAAGATGGCCAAATTGTCACCTTAACAGCCGCGCAAATTCCGCCAAAACTTGCCAAAAAAACGGAAGTGTAAAAAATTGGTTGACTGTATCAAATTTCACTATTCATAGAAACAGTTTCACCTATCCGAGGGATTTATATAGGGCTTGCTGAATAAATGTGAAATATAGACGAGGTAAGGGTTTTAGGGTTCTGTTTTGCTCTCACAGGTGCAAGATTTTGAGAGAATCTTCGTTTAAAACCTTGCGTCTTCATCGGCTCGTGTCCTGTAGGGGCGAAGCATTCGGGCAACAACCTATCGGTGAAACCGTAGATTTTCTATCCGAATGCTTCGCCCGTACTTTTTCAGCAGACCCTATATAGATGTCGGTTTTAGCAAATTCCCGTTACGAAAATCAAAACTACATAGTATAATAGTACTGTTCTTTACCTTTCGAGGTGTAAATATGAGTCTAACAGACAATCAAAAAAAACTTTTGCAATGGATAGTTAAAGAAGTACGGGCTGGTCATCTTAAAGAGGACAGTATTTGGTACTACAGTCCGACTGTTAACAGTCATCTTTGGGTAAATTACAATGGTTTTGATAGCCCTCCTTATGTCGAATTCGCAACGTTCGATATATTAGAAGAATATGGTTATATTAAATGGCAACAAAAAAGCCAGCATCAATACAAAGGCACTCTAACAGGAAAAGCTTATGAAGCGGTTGATTCTAACTTTGCTGAACCCAATCGCTCGGCTATTCCTCATCTAATTCCCTTAACTGAAGTTGAACATTTAGACTCCGAACTATGGGAGAGAGTCCGTTTTTCTGTGAGTGCGGGTGGAGATAATCCAAAAGCGTGGGATACTGCGATTCGCAATGCGACAGTGGTTTTAGAGGACCGCATGAGGAAACTGGGAAATATTGATAATATTAATCAAAAAGCCACGGGTAATGGTATTGTTAACCTAATTTTTGGAAGCAATAAATCTGTACAAAAAGATCAGCTTCCATCAGAAGAATTAGAGGCATACCGTGATTTATATTCGGGTACAATGAAGCTTTTTCGTAACCGTTACGCTCATCGATTCATCGATCCTAAACCAGAGGAGGGTGGAGCAATTATCGTATTCATTGATTTATTGTTGAAGATGCTAGATGATTTAGATTGGGAGACAGAAAACGAGAATACATAAATCTCTAATTCTTGTCTGG
This sequence comes from Microcystis sp. LE19-195.1E, assembly GCF_027532095.1. NCBI lineage: Bacteria > Bacillati > Cyanobacteriota > Cyanophyceae > Chroococcales > Microcystaceae > Microcystis > Microcystis sp. LE19-195.1E. Next base: position 18,343 of record NZ_JAPZSZ010000129.1, on the reverse strand, counting down.
TTTAACGGTGGATTACGCTGACGCTAATCCACCCTACTGTAGGATAATTGTCTTCTAGCTTCGTAGAGGATGACAGCAGTAGCGATCGCAACATTTAAAGATTCCACACCACCAAAGAGGGGAATTTTCACCGTTTCATCGGCTAAAGTCGCTAATTGGGGTGATAAACCGGCTCCTTCATTGCCTAACAAGATTAAAGTCGGACGGGTAAAATCAATCTCCCAATGGCTTTTGGTGGCTGTGGGTAAAGTCGCAATCGCTTTTACCCCCTGTGCTTGATATTTTTTCACCAAAGCCGATAAATCCGATTCTACCACCAGGGGCGATCGAAACCATTCCCCCGCCGAACTGCGGATCACTTTGGGGTTATCGATTTCGACGCTATCAAGACTTAACCAGATACCCTGTACTTCCGTAGCCACAGCAGTGCGAATAATAGTGCCGAGATTACCCGGATCCTGCAATCTTTCCAAAACTAAGCCCAATTGTAGCGGATTTTGGGGGATTGGATGAAGGTGATGACGGGAAATAGTGGCAATCACACCATCGGGATTAACCGTTGTTGCTAGGGAAGCGAGGACTTCCGGGGAAACTATCTCGACTCGTTTCGCCTGATTTTGAAGCTTCTCTGCTAATTCTCCCTGTCTTTGCTGCCACTTTTCAGTATAACAAACCGTCTCTAGGGAACAATTCACGGCTAAAGCCGTCTCTAGTAAGTGCGTTCCCTCAATTAAGGACAAATTCTGCTCCTGTCGCTCTCTAGTGCGGTGTAGCTTGCGAATTTGCTTGATTAAAGGGTTTTGAACACTGCTAATCATAGCCGTTACAGGAGAGCGATCGAGATTATAGCCAATCGGATTTTTCACCCCGCTAGGGCTACCCTAAACAACTGCGTCTTGAGGGAGATAATGCGGAACTCGGGACTTGAACCCGAAAGTCTTTGCAGACACTAGAACCTGAATCTAGCGCGTCTACCAATTCCGCCAGTTCCGCATTTTTCTTTCACAATCTTTTATTATACTATCGGACAATCCATAAGTCAAGATAGTTGAGATAATTAAGACAAAAATCGCTTTTCGGGGTAGAATCACCAATAATTTCCTCAAAAATCTGATAAGATGCAGTCTCATTTTACCGAAGCTTTCCTTAGCCAAGACTCCCAACTAAGATAAATGAATCATCCTATGACCATCGATACCGAGCATCCCTATTTAGAAATTCAAGGTCGTCACTCTCTCAAGGGTGAAGTCAAGATCAGTGGTGCCAAAAATGCCGCTCTCGTGATTATGGCGGGAGCTTTACTCTGCTCCGACGAGTGCCAGATTAGTAATGTACCTGCCCTAGCCGATATCGAGCGGATGAGTCAAATTCTCTCGGCTTTGGGCGTGCAAGTCCGTCGCACCGGAGATAGACTAGAGATTGATGGCAGAGACCTCAAACAAGCTCAAGCACCCTACGATCTCGTCTCCCAGTTGCGGGCCAGTTTTTTTGCCATTGGACCGATTTTAGCCCGTTTAGGAGAAGCAAAAGTTCCCCTCCCCGGCGGCTGCGCCATTGGGGCCAGACCAGTGGATCTGCACGTTAGAGGCCTACAGTCAATGGGTGCAGATGTATTAATTGATCGGGGCATGGTACACGCCCGCGTTAAGGGTAATGGTCGTCTGAAAGGGGCGAATATTTATCTGGATTATCCCAGTGTGGGAGCGACGGAAACCCTAATGATGGCGGCGACTTTAGCGTTCGGGGAAACCATTCTCGGTAATGCGGCCCAAGAGCCAGAGGTGATTGATTTAGCCAATTTTTGTGTTTCCATGGGGGCAAAAATTCGCGGTGCTGGGACCAATACAATTGTTATTGAGGGAGTTTCCCGTCTGCACAGTACCGATTATAATATCATTCCCGATCGCATTGAAGCCGGGACTTTACTGATAGCCGGGGCGATTACCGGCTCGGAAATTAGTCTTTATCCCGTGATTCCCAGCCATTTAGCTTCGGTAATTGCCAAACTGCACGAAATCGGTCCGGAAGTGGTGGAAGATGGTCCTAATCGTCTCCGGATTATCCCTAAAGACTTAAAAGCCACCGATGTGGAAACCCTGCCCTATCCCGGTTTTCCCACGGATATGCAGGCCCAATTTATGGCTCTATTAACTTTAGCCGAGGGCAGTAGCGTGGTTAATGAGACGGTTTTTGAAAACCGTCTGCGTCATGTGGCCGAATTAAAGCGTCTGGGAGCAGATATCAAGGTCAAAGGAAATGTGGCTTTAGTGCGCGGTGTGCCTTTCCTCTCCGGGGCTCCGGTGATGGCCACGGATCTACGCGCTTCGGCAGCTTTGGTGGTAGCAGGATTGGCAGCCCGGGGGACTACTATTGTGCAGGGACTCCATCACCTCGATCGAGGTTACGATAATTTAGAGGGTAAATTAAGAGCATTAGGGGCAAATTTACGCCGGGTTGATCCTTTAGCCTTAGAATTGGCTACCCTGTCCCCATCTTAACAGAAAAAGGGCGAAGCATTCGGGCAATAACCTATCGCTGAAACCGGAGATTTCCCATCCGAATGCTTCGCCCCTACAGATATTATCTGACTTTTTCACCGCCTATTCATCGGCTGTAAAATAACGCTCTAGAAAATCGAGAGCATGATTTCTTAAATCATAATATTCTTGAGTTTCTCGCATGGCGTGACGATCCCGGGGATGGGTAAAAGGAACCGTTAAAATCTCACCGATATTAGCATGGGGCCCATTGGTCATTAAAACAATGCGATCGGACATGAAAATTGCCTCATCTACATCATGGGTAATCATAATCACCGCTTGCCGGTGACTCTCCCAAATTTTCAGAACTTCCTGTTGTAATTTTCGCTTAGTTAAAGCATCTAAAGCCCCAAAAGGTTCATCCATTAATAGCATTTTCGGTCGAGTTACCAAAGCGCGAGCGATGCCCACCCGCTGCTTCATTCCGCCGGAGATTTCTTCGGGATATTTATCAGCAGCGGCCGTTAAATGCACCATAGCTAAATGTTCATTAACAAGGCTATTTTTTTCAACTTTACTAGCACTTTTAAGAACTTCATCCACCGCCAAGCGAATATTTTCTCGCACTGTCAACCAGGGCAAAAGAGAATAATGCTGAAAAACCATCATGCGATCGGCCCCCGGTTTACGAATTAATTTTCCTTCTAAAGTGACCTGTCCCGAGGAGGCTTGTTCTAAACCGGCGATAATTTTTAAAAGCGTCGATTTGCCGCAACCGGAATGACCGATCACCGAAATGTATTCCTGGGAACCAATAGTTAGATTGACCCCATCAAGGACAACAAAATTGCTGCCATCAGCTTGAGGATAAGCTTTAACGATATTTTTAATCTCTAAAAATTCCTCCCCGGAAAAGGAACTTGAGAGCGAGTTAGGAACAGAGGAGAATTGGGCCATAATAATTATCCGTGCAAATAAAAGAATTGAGGTGAATTGGCGCGAATTTCAAAACTCTTGAGATAACCGACGAGATCGCTAGGATCAAAAGCCTTTTGATCGATAAAAGCCCCCGGCGGTACGACGTAATAATCCTCGCTGGGACAAACAATACCCATATCGTCGGCGATTTGACGGTATAAATCAGTTTTCCAAGCTTTTTTGGCTACTTCTTCCGCATTTTTGGGTATTTCAGCAATCTGTCCCCAGCGAGCGGCCTGGGTGATTAACCAAAGACTTTCGGATTGCCAGAGAAAGGTAGAATGATCGTGATCGGCTTTGGCAATATCTTTCGGCATGGCGAAAAAAATTGTCGTCGCTAGATCCTCAACCAGACGTTTTTGATCATCGAAACCGCCATAGTTGTAATCCCCAACGATGCCGGGGCGGGTAAATTGTGGTTTTGCCCCCGTAAACGAGCGCCCGGAAATGATCGTCGCTACTTCCTCTCGATTTTCAGGTCGATCGCAATACTGACAAGCTTCAATCATCGCTTTGACTAAAGAGCGATAGGTTTTCGGGTTTTCTTCGATAAAGGACTCCATCACCGCTAGAATGCGATCGGGGTGGCCTTGCCAGATTTCCCGTCCCTGGGCAAAGGTAAAACCGACCCCTTCGTTACCGGTAATCGCCCTAGTGTTCCAGGGTTCGGCCACCATATAAGCTTGCATTGTGCCAATACGCATATTGTTGACCATCTGCGGCGGCGGAATAATCAAAAGACGAAATTCTTCGATCGGATTAATGCCCATCGATGCCGTGAGGTAACGCAGGAAGTATTCATAGATGGAGGAACTCAAGACCACCGCCCAGATGCGCTCTTGCGGGGGGATACTCTGGAAATAGGCTTGCAGTTGCCGTCCCGCTTGCTCAAGATCGCCATTATACTCTCGCCAAGGTCGAAGGCCAAAATCCCACATCGGCCGATTCATGGTCATAGCGTTGCCGTGACGATGAATAGTCATCGCCCCACACAGAGGGGCAACCCGCGCCCCTTCTGCCCCCGTCCTCGCATTGGTAATCGCCCCGGAGACCACGGGAGAAGCATCCAAGCGTCCGAAGATAATCCCATCACGGGAATTCGCCCAACTTGCTTCTCGACTGAGGGTGACATTCAGTCCATACTTGCGAAAAAAGCCTTTTTCCCAGGCGACGGCGAAGGGGGCGCAATCATTGACGGGGACATATCCCACGGTGAGGTGAGGTTTTTCTAGGGTTTTCGGATCGATAATCGGGGTTACGGCTAGGGCTGCCTCGGTTAATCCCGTCGGGTTGCGACTGGCATTGATAGTACAGGCAGTCAGGCTACCAGTAACCAAAGTCGTCCCCAATCCCTGAAGGAAGGTACGTCTAGATATGGGGGGAATCATGGTATTAACTGCCCGGTTTAGCGGGACGATGGGTGACAAGGATTTGTAAACGGCTAATTAGGTAATCGAGGATTAAACCGGTAACGCCGATGACAATCACCGCCAGAAAGACGGAACTAAGGTTTAAGCGATTCCACTCATCCCAAAGAAAAAACCCGATTCCCACACCTCCGGTTAACATTTCCACGGCTACGATGACTAGCCAAGCAATTCCTAAACTTAAGCGCAATCCCGTAAAAATGTAAGGCAAACTAGCGGGGAGGATAATTTTAAAAATCTGGCGATATTTGGGCATTTCTAGGACTCTGGCCACATCGATATAGTCTTTGGGTACACTACCGACTCCTAGGGCTGTATTAATCATGGTTGACCAGAGGGAGGTGATAAAAATCACAAAAATGGCCGAGGGTTCCGCGACTCCAAACATGGCCAGAGAGATAGGTAGCCAAGCTAGGGGGGAAACGGGGCGTAGAATTTGAATGATCGGATTGAGGATGAGCATAGCCGGCCGGGATAGCCCGATGAGAAACCCGACCGGAATAGCCACTAATGCTCCCAACAGAAAACCGATTAAGACGCGTCGCAAACTGGCCAGCAATAGCCAACCAATGCCGAGATTGCCCGGACCGCGACGATAGAAGGGATGGAGAATATAATCGAGATTGCTAGTCAAGGCCTGCCAAGGATTGGGCATCAATTCACTTCGGAAAGTCGCAATTACCCACCAGAGGGTAATCAGACCGATAAAACCCATCGCCGGATACAGTACCACATCCTTAAACAGCCAAGCTTTCGCTTGCCTGCCTGTGGCACGCCCAGCGACTAAAATAGCCGCAATATTCATGTTATTTACCCTTATATAAGGATCGAGGTACAGATAATGAGCAGTACCAACCAAGAATCCTGAAAGAGCCAGAATATTTGCAGGAATATCTCCTATTCTGTTTCTCTTCAGTCTTCCCCCAATGCCGACGAAGTTAGCTGACGGGCTAGGACTGAGAGATGTCCTTTTCATTGACTGAAATGCGCCCCAAATTCGGTTCCTCCGCTTCAACAGACCACGGTTGAATTAGGCTGACTTACTCTATTTGCTAAGAATGATAACACATTCGATCGAGTTGTGGGAAAATCCCGGTCGCCCCTGATACTAAATCCTTTTTTAACAGTATGATTAACTCCCAATCCAACTTTAAAAACCCACTCCCCACTTCCCCAATTCATAATTCATAATTCATAACAGGAGTCCGCCGCGATCGCATTTACCAAATCTTAGCCATTACTAATACAAACCCCGGCAATTCTGGATCACCACTAATGGTTTCAGGAGCATTTAAAATCTCCGGTTCTCGATGGGGACGATAAATATAGACTTGGCGATTTTGGCGATCTATTAACCAACCCAATAAAGTACCATTGGCAATATATTCTTCCATCTTTTTCTGCAAACTGGATACTGTATCACTAGCAGAACGTAATTCAATCACAAAATCGGGACAGATGGGGGCAAAAGAGGCTTTTTGTTTTTCTGTTAAAGCATTCCAGCGTTCTAATTTAATCCAAGCAGCATCCGGTGAACGAGTCGCGCCATTGGGCAGCGTAAAACCCGCACTAGAATCAAACCCAAGCCCCGTTCCATCTAGTTCTGACCAGTTCCCCAGTTGCAGAGCTATATTAAAATTGCGATTACCCGTATCTGAAAAAGCAGGAGGCATAACGATCACTTCTCCACTAGCACTGCGTTCAATGCGTAAATCTCGATTGGCTAAACAAAATTCATAAAACTGCTCCTCCGTCATCGGCATAATCCAAGGAAGATCAATCATCAAAGGAGCCGAGGTCGCTTGTACAAGTAGTGTCGTCATATTTTCGCCCTACTCAAGAATTACACGAGTTAACAACTGAATGCCCTTCAATCTTAACTTAGCTCTTGTCATCGGCATTATTGACTACTAAAAGATAGAAGGCGATCGCTCTTAACGTTGCTAAAGAAGCCTGACGGAGAGGAATGTAAATATTTATAAAAATGTAGCTTAGAATACAGTTCGGGGGGGGGGAATGTGTATCATACGGACGTGAAATTAACACTGTAAAGTTAACACAAGAGAAAGATAATGAATCACGTTTGGTATTTCTCACTAGGAGCAGTTTTTGGGGCGGTTGTCTCCGCTCCGATGGTAGCATATTCCTTTCCCATAGCATCCCCAGGCACTGAAGGGATAAAAGTGTTGGTAAGTAATACTTCTCCAATAATAGCCACTTATGAGGGCAATTCTGCCTCGTTCAGCAACAATTTGTACTTAATGCTTGATGGATTAGGCAACCCTGGTGACGATGGAGATTTTTCTAACGATCTTTTTATCTTCAATAATCTCTCTTCGACAGTGGGTAGTACGGTATCATTAGGTTCTTTTTCTATCGGTGCTGAATTGAGATTCCGACTGTTTGTCCAAAATACAGGGAATAACTTTTTTACCGGACCAGCTAGCCGAAATCCAGACAACAAGACTCATGCAAGAGTGCAAGAAAACTGGATGCCAAACAAAACTTTAGTCAGCTTTGAAGATCTGTTTAATGGTCCATTTGATTACAATGACCTGAGCTTCTCTTTTACCAATACCAACACCGGTACTATGCTAGTGCCTGAACCAACCTCAACCCTCAGTATCCTCGTCCTCGGCACACTCGGCGCAGCCTCAACCCTCAAGCGCAAATTGAAATCCTCCAAATCCTCAGAAAAAGAAACCACAAAAGTCTCCTAAAACCATCAATAAAATCCGATAATTCCCCTTCATTAATTGGAGGGGTTTTTATCAGTTGTCATACTAAATCCGTTGAGTAACGCACAGAAAACGGGTTTCTCCGAGAAACCCGTTTTCTACTCATGTGTTCTGCGAGCGAGATTTGCCCATAATTCAGCCAACAAACTACCATTAATGCTTGGGAATAGTTTTTCCTAGCTTAGGGGGATTGAAAGTTTAATTTTCCCTCTGTTATTCAAATAGAATTATGAAACCCTCTTGCTGAAAATGATTGTCGTGAGTTAACACTTGACTGATTTTTAAGCGCTGCATGACCGTCATTGAAATACAATCTGTCAGGCTATATTCTTTGTCTGGACGGCGGCGGTATAACTCGAAGCCTTGCAGGAATGATTCTCGGTTTTGCGGAATGACTTGAAGGCGGGGATTCTGGAACAGATCATCGATAAATTCGACAGTACGCCGCTTCCGATTTGCTCCCCGGACTGACATAAAATTCAGTAGCTCTACCAAAACTTCATCCGTCGTCACAAGTTTAACGTTTTTGAGACTGGACGTAACTTCTCTGGCTCGTTGATGCCAATTATCTTGGGGATTGATTAAAGCAACCCAGTAGAAAGTTTCGGCAAAAATTTGTTTCATTGCCTTTTCTTGGGACTCCCATAAAGATAATGGTCATGCTCTTCTGCACCGTCAGATGGAAGCGGATCAAGTTCTTCTTCAGGGAAGTTCAGATTCAACCTATCAACTATCTTTAAAATTGATTCTCCAGTCTCCTCTTGAGATATATCAGAAGCCATCAGATGAGTTTCCAGGGCATCTTTCAGTCGATTTAAAACGCCTTCTAGAGAGCTATCCTGGTAATCAATTGCTGCTAATTCAGGAGATTTGAGTGAATATCCGTCGGGATTCTTGGAGATGACAATGCTGATTTGATTGACCATAATCCTTCCTATCTCAGGCTAATCAAGAATTGGGACTTCTTTAGTCTAGCAAAATAAGCAGGACATTTAAGGTTCTTCAGGATTTGGAAATGATTGTTCATCGGGAATTTTAATTGTCTGTTTTTGATATTGGGACTGAAAGTTTAATTTTCCCTGAATCTTTCTAACAGTTCTGAGCGAGATAAATTAGCCAGAGAAAGAAGTAAACCGGTGCGTTCCGAGATAGGAAGTTGGGCAATCTGTTCCACCAGACCAGATAATTCTGCATCTAGGGGGCCAAACCGTCCTTCCAGAAGACTGGTTATCAGCGATAGTTGTCCTTCTAAACTGCCTCGTTGTATCCCTTCTTGTATCCCTTCTTGTTTCCACTCTTCTCGTTGTTGTAAATAAGCTGGTGATAGGTTCATAATCTCCTCCTGTTCTTCGGTACTTAAATTATCTCTTAATTCCAAACTCTTGCGCCAGTTGGCCAGAATTTCCAGTAAATTCTCTTGGAAAGGATTACCTTCAGGCAATTGCACTAATTCTTCTACTGCTCGTTTCTGTGTCCCTCCTTTCCCTAGCACCCTCAACCATAAAGTCTCCTCATTGACTGGTAATTGATGGATGGCGACGATTCCTGTTTTGAACAGGCTAGGGGAAAAATAAACTCCTTTTCCCCACTCCTCTTTCATCCCCTCTTCCGGTAGGAATGAAGGGGGGATTCCCACGACTTCTTCAATCATTCTCCCCGAAAAAGTAGGCGTTAAAATCCAGAGAACTGGTAGTTCAGCTTCAGTTAGAGTTTTGTTTGTCCGTTTCGCCTTCCTCAAGACCTCGCCATGAACCGCATATAACTTTGAGATGCAACTGCGAATCTCTACCTCGGAGGGTGGGTTACGGAAAGGTTCAAATAAGCAGCAAGTCGCCGCCATTTTACCGAGTAACCCCAAGGGTAATTCAGTCCTTGATGCTGAACTGGCTGGTTCAAACCAGACATCGATTTCTTGGACTTCACTCTTGACTTTCTTGCTCTTTTTAATCGTCCCTAGAGACGCTAAGAGTTCTTCTAAATATTCCTTGGCAAATTGGTCGTGAATTTGGCGAGTCATTGCAGGGGATAATTAATCCGAGAAAGTGCATTAACAATCTTGTTAGATCATAGCAAGTTTTGAGAATTTATCTTTTTAATCAACAGCACCAGTGTGCGAACCAATCGGCTCTCTTATTCTTTGTGTGACAAGTTTAACTTATATAATAGCGATCGGTCTTTGTGTCCTTTGTGTCTCTGTGGTTCTTTACACTCACTTGAGCGCAAGACTGTATCTTAGAATACATTTTACCCACCAAACCGAAGAGAGTCACCAATCTTGCTTAAAGGCCCCTTTTCAAGTTCCCAGAGCTTAGTCACCAATATGGCGAAAGTGACGGAAAAGGGATAATCTGCAACTCAATTGCCCAAAATAAAGGCTAGAATCGAAATATAGTATCGATCGCTACGGATTTTTCATGAATTACAGAAAATTTTGCTGGGCATTTTTGCTGTCCCTTATCCTCATCAACACCGGATTAGTTATGCCTAGTTACGCAAACGAAAGAGAATTGAGGACAATTACCGTGACGGGAGAAGGAATAGAAAATATCGCCACTTCTCAAGCAGTAGTGCGCTTAGGGGTAGAAGTTCAAGGCAAAGAAGCGGGGAAAGTGCAGAGGGAAACCGCCAATCGTAGCGATGCGGTGGTTAAATTTCTCCGTTCCCGTCAAGTGGAAAAATTGGAAACCACCGGCATCAGTTTACAGCCCAATTACGACTTCAGCAACAATCAAAGACGTTTAATTGGTTATATCGGGGCTAATTTGATTAGTTTTCAGATCGATATAGCCCAAGCGGGGATTTTAATCGATGAAGCGGTCAAAGTCGGGGCAACACGCATCGATGGGGTGAGTTTTACTGCTGGAGAATCAGCGATCGCAGCTGCCCAAAGAACCGCTCTCATCAAAGCCACGGAACAAGCTAGAGAACAGGCCACAATCGTGTTACAAGCCCTCGGTTTAGTGGCGAAAGAAACGGTTTCTATCCAAGTGGGTAATACAGGTAATCCCGTGCCAATAGCCCGCTCAGAAGCGGTTTTTCGGAGTGCCGATGCTGCCAGTAGCCCGGTTATCGGAGGGGAACAAACCCTGCGCGCTGCTGTCACCCTCGAAATTAGCTATTAAGATAACTTTCAGCTATCAGTTATCAGCCTGGGTTTTTTTGACCGGAAATCTTGGATACAGGCTGATAAAATCAACGCCGATGTTCGGAAACTCTAGAAAAAACTGTCCCCCTCATCCGTGAATTATCCTAACTTTTTACCCACTGTTAGCGAGGGATTGAGCGAAGATACCTCCCTTGCTCTCCTCGAAAATATCCAACAAATTGCCATCGATAGCCCTATCTATCCCCGATCGATTCTAACTACCTATAGTCAACAAGGGCAAGGTCAACCGCCTTTTGTCCTCCTGCACGGTTTTGATAGTTCCCTGCTGGAATTTCGGCGTTTACTACCTTTACTCGCCCAAAATAGGGAAACTTGGGCGATGGATCTGCTCGGCTTCGGTTTTACTGAGCGAGAGCCAGATTTAGAAGTATCTCCGAAAACTATTAAAAGCCATCTTTACCATTTCTGGCAAACTGCGATCGCCGAACCGATAATTTTAGTCGGTGCTTCCATGGGGGGTGCAGTGGCCCTCGATTTTGCCCTCTCCTACCCGGAAATAGTGGCGAAATTAGTCCTCATTGACAGCGCAGGACTAGCTAATCCACCAGTTTTGGGTAAATTGATGTTTTCTCCCCTCGATAAGTGGGCAACTAATTTTTTAGCCAATCCCCGCGTGCGTCAAAATATCAGTCGTACTGCCTATTTTGATGCAACTTTGGCCACTGTTGATGCTTGCACCTGTGCTAGTCTGCACCTGAATTGTCCCCACTGGAGTGAGGCTTTAATCTCCTTTACCAAAAGTGGCGGTTATGGGGCATTTTTGCCGCAATTAAGCCAAATAAACCGAGAAACTCTGATTATTTGGGGAGAAAACGATCAAATTTTAGGCACAAAAGACGCGAAGAAATTTCAGCAGGCTTTACCTAATAATCAACTGGTCTGGATTCCTCGCTGTGGTCATGTTCCCCATCTCGAAAAACCGGAACTTACCGCAGCCGCGATAGTTAAATTTGCGAGCTAAGAACTTATAATGGGATTATTTGACCCTATAGTGCCAACTTTTATGAAATTTTTGCCGATCGCTCTCGCTGCATTCAGCCTTCTGAGTTTATCTGTCAATATTCCTGCTACTGTGGCCACACAACAGCTTTTTTGTCGAGGTCGCATGAATAACGGTTGGTCCTATTCGGCAGAATTTCTCAATGGACGTTTTGAACGCATTCGCTGGACGCGTTCCGGTCAACCTCCCCAAGTTTCTAGCCTTAGCTTTAAAAATACTAACAACAAAGGACAACCGATTTATCGTGGCAGTTTATTCGCCGCAGTCAGTGTGACCCTGATAGACTTATCGAAAGGAGATGTCCGTCCCGGTTCGCAAATTTCCGTGGGAGTGGAAGAATGGGGTTGGTCGCGGGGAAACTGCGCTCTTTCTAACCGATAAATCCCGGAACTATCGTCGACAAAAAAGGCTGAAGTATTTTCAGCCTCGTCTAAAAAATCAGATTTTACCCGCAAAATTAAGGAATAGGATTAGCTGGCTCCTTGCCTTCCAGGGTTTCGGGAACAGCTTCCGTCTTACCAAAAGCGACTCTGAGGAAGGGAGGAGCGAGGAAAGTGGTCAGGATTACCATAATAATAATCGACACCTCCAAAGGCTTATCCAAAATTCCGCTGGCCGAACCAATCCCGGCAAAAACTAGACCCACCTCACCCCGGGGAATCATGCCCACACCGATGGCGAGACGATTGATTCCGGATAGGCCAAAAACTGCCCAGCCCGTCACCAGTTTACCGATGATCGCCACAACGATCAAAAAGACAGCGATCAAAAGTCCGGCCCGATTCTCCGGTACCGTTGGGTTTAAAACACCGAGATCGGCACGCGCTCCCACCGTCACAAAGAAAATCGGTACGAGCAAATCGGCGATCGGTTTGATCAACTCATCCAACTCGTTGCGGGTATCGGTTTCATCAAGCACCAAACCGGCGGCAAAGGCCCCTAAAATCGCTTCAAGATGAATAGCATTGCCCAAAAATGCCATAAAGAAAGCGAAGACAAATGCCGGAATAACAATATTGCCCCGAGTTTTCAGCCGCTCCACGATCGCCACAAAACTTTTGTTAAAAATACCTCCCAACAAAATTGATCCGATCAAAAAGGCCGTAGCGCTGACGATCAAATAAATAACATTGACCACATCGATCTCACCGGTTTTGGCCAAACTAGCGACCACAGCCAGAACAATAATACCAAGGACATCATCGATCACCGCCGCACCGACAATAATTTGCCCTTCTTTGGATTTGAGTTGACCTAACTCTGACAACACCTTCGAGGTAATACCGATACTGGTTGCCGTTAAGGCAGCCCCCGCAAAAATCGCCGGGATGGCGGCCACATGAAAGACGAGCATTAACCCGGCCGTACCCGCCGCAAAAGGTGCCGCAACCCCCACACAGGCCACAACCGTGGCTTGAATTCCCACTTCCTTGAGTTGCCGCAGATCCGATTCCAGGCCAATTTCAAACAGCAGAATAATCACACCGATTTCAGCTAGAACCGAAATCACTTCACCTTGGGACTCAAAGATCCGGTCTACGGCAGCCGGGGCCAATTGATTCAATCCTTGCAGTACCGTCATAATCACCGAGTCGGAGGCCGATAGCCCCCCTTCGGGAAAGATGACCAGATGCAAGGCCGAAACGCCGACAATCACACCGGCCACCAGTTCTCCCAGTACAGGCGGAAAATCTAATCGTCTGGCGGCCTCTGCGCCGAGCTTGCTGGCCAGATAAATCACCACCAGCGTCAGCAATACGCCAGAGAGAATAATCGGTGAATCCTCGGCCACAACGGTGGCGAGCAAGGGGAGCGGAGTCATGGGAGCCGCTATCTCCCCGATCGAAGAAGGCAGAATATGGGACAAAATCATGAGTTTAAAGGGATGAGGGTTAAAGGTTTTAGGTAGGGTCTGCTGAAAAAGTTTTTCGTGGGGGCAGGGTGTGGGGTGTGGGGTGTAGGGTGTAGGGTTTTACCGATTTTGAGGTAGTCAGTTACCTAATTTTCAGGGAAAAAGTCCAGGGATTTTACCCCCAATCACTCCAATGGTCAGCACTTTTTGAGGGAAAAAAGCCTAAAAGCCTTATCCAACAAGGTTTTTAGATTTATTCAGCAAGCCCTAGGTGGTCATAAAACTGGGGGATATGAAAAAGGGCCACCGCTCAAGGACAGTCAAGCTGGGGATGCGGTGGCCCTAGAGTGCCGGAGTCATGGTCCGGCTAGATATCACAGCCCTCTGGTCCACAGAAACTCTGTCCGTACAGAACCTCCGCATCACAGAGATAGATCATGCCCGCAAAATTGAGGAAAAACTGCTCGGCAACCTGCTTGGCAATATTTTGGGCCATAATTCGATCGGGGGTAAGTATCTCGAACTTAACATTACTGTCGGTTTCGGAAACGTGGGGTTGTCCCGACGAGCGCACGTTGCGACTGCCTTTACCGCCAGTATCCATCACCGTGTAACCACTCGCCCCGCATTCTTCGATGATCTTGGCGACTTTTTTCAACAAAATCTTTTCTGTGACGATGACGAGCTTTTTGGCTGGTTTGGCCATGTTGATTATCTCCTTAAGTGTGTACATTTATTTGCTTGGTAGGCCCCGTCAAGGGAACGCCCACAGACCACAATCCTAGCCGCCGCTGAGGGCCTGGGCGAGACCAAGGAAGAAGGGTATGCACAAGCCGATCGCTACTGGTGTACCGATGGCCGTGGACGCGCCTATATAGGCGGAGGGATTAGCCGAGGGGATACCGGCCCGCAACGTGGGCGGCCCGGAGATGTCGGAACTAGAGGAAGCGATGACGGCCAGAACCACGACACCGCCCCAACTGAACCCGGTGGCGTAGTGGGCAATCATGCCGAGACCGAAGGCGATTAGCCCATGTACAAACGGTGCTAGGACGCTATAGACGACATACCACTGGGCTACCTTACGCAGTTCACCCACCCGTGACCAAGCCTCCATCCCCATGACTAGCATCAAGACCGAAAGCAAGCCGCGAAAGAGGGGATCGTAGAAGCTTTTATAGACACTTTCCGGCTGGGTGAATATGCCCAAAGCCAAACCTAATAACATGGCCGATAGGGCCGGTCCCCGCAGGCTTTCCTCAATGATCGGCCAGATCTTGACCCGATTATCCGCCGGCTGCTGCTGGCTGAGATACTCCTGCCGACTGCTGGGATAATCCTGCTGATCGGAATAATCCCCGGCCGCCACCGGCTGCTTGCTAAAAGACTCGCGGTCGTAGGCCGCTTCTTTGTTTTTCTTCTTGTTAAGATAAATGTTAGCCACCACGATCGCCGTTACCAGCGCCGGGATATCCATAAAAGGATAGAGTGCGCCAGCCCAGGCCTCGTAGGGGATCTTTTGTTCTTCGAGTACCGTCAGACCGGCTGCCATAGTCGAGCCACTCACGGCTCCAAATAACCCCCCAGTTGCGATCGCATCGACCACTTTCACCTTGGGCAGATTGGCTAAGGTATAGCGCGCGACGAAGACCACAATAATCCCTACTATTACGGCAAAGATCATTGGTAATACCATTTCCGTCAGGTTGGAATTGCGGATGGCAATCCCGCCGGTCAGACCGATTTTGGTCAGCAGCATGAAGACGATGATCGTACAAATCGACTCTGGAATGACCAATTCACTCCCGAGAGCAGCAATGATCATCCCACCAATCAAAAAGGCCAGTGTTGGGGACTGCAACTGCTGGATAAAGTCCATGACAAACAATGAGAAAAAATCCACGAATACCTCCTTAAGCCTCCCCTGATGAGGAGTATTGAATATAAACGAACTAAATCAACCTTCAAAAGCTGAAAGAGAGTAAGAGTAAGGCTCTTTACCCCTTAAGCAAACCTGTTGCGGGCAGAACTTTGGACAGCGTCAAGTCCGCAGGTAAGCCTAATTCGGGATTTTTGGCGGTTAAACTGGCCCCGATCGCCCCTGTCCCAGAAGCTACCCCGAAGGCGAGAGCTAGAGGGTGATAAACGATGGCAGCTGTTACACCACCGAAGATATCGCCCCGCAAATTGTCAAAATGAGTACGATTGGTTATTTGCATGAGAATCCAACTGAGCAAAGGATTTTTTGCCACAACAAAGCCGGCGGTTGACAGACCAGCCTTGATAGACAAAACTTTATGGTTTTTAAAGATCGATTGTTATAAATCTATACTAGAACGGATATCTTGACAAGCAAATTTTTGTAAATTGAGTTTGAATCGATATATCTTTACAAAAGTATTGATTTAAACCTATGATATAAGCGGTGTGGGGAGGTTTTCACTCGTTCCCCTCCATTCCTGCTTCTGTTTAGCAAAGCTCCTCAAGGCAGTAACAGAAGTGTAGCTCTCTAGAGGCCTCTCTTGATTCAAGCCACTTTACATCAACTGATCGTCTTTGAAGCGACCGCTCGTCATGGCAGTTTCACCAAAGCTGCTGAAGAACTATCGATCACCCAACCCACGGTTTCCACCCAGATGAAACAACTGACTAAAGCAGTGGGTCTGCCCTTATTCGAACAGATAGGCAAACGTTTGTATTTAACCGAGGCCGGACGCAGTTTATTAGTAACCTGTCAGGCAGTCCTCAAGGATCTTGATAACTTTGAGATGGCGATCGCCGATATCAAGGGGATTAAACAGGGTAAACTGCGTTTAGCGGCGGTATCCACAGCCCAATATTTAATCCCTCAAATCCTAGGTCCTTTTTGTCAACAGTACCAAGGGGTAGATGTGTCCCTAGAATTGACCAATCACCAAGATCTAGAAGCAAGGATAATCAATAATGTTGATGACCTATATATTTTAAGCGAACCCCCCGAAGATCTAAACCTGGAGATTCAACCGTTTCTGGAAAACCCCCTTGTGGTAATTGCTCGCAAAGATCACCCCCTAGCGGGACAGAAAAAAATTCCGATTAAACGGCTGCAAGGGGAACCTTTTATTATGCGGGAAATGGGATCGGGAATTAGACGGGCAGTACAGCAAATTTTTCTCGACCATGGCATCACTGTATCTTTGCGTTTGGAAATCGGCAATAATGAAGCCATTAAACAAGCGGTCGCCGGTGGTTTAGGAATTTCGGTTCTGTCTCAGCACGTCTTAAATTTAGATAATCCTCATGGGGAATTTACCATCCTTGACGTGGAAGATTTTCCCATCCAACGCCATTGGTATGTGGTTTATCCCAAGGATAAAAAACTATCCGTGATCGCCAAGACTTTTCTTGATTATCTCCTCTCAGGGGAATTAGGGGTGTATGTACCCACAGACCCCCGATCAAGTCGAATTCGGTAAGCGCAAGCGATCGATCTATCTATCTTCTATCCGAAAAGGTGGAGATCAAGAACTCGATCGCGCGGGGAAACCGATCGGCGAAATCCTCAAGGCGATCGATTCTCCCAAAACCCGCCAGGATTTAATCCTCATAAATGCGGCACTCTAAGGCATCAGGATTGGCTTCGCAGTAGGACTGAAGTGAGTTACTCCCCTGTTTTTTGACCCGTTGATGGGAGGCTTCCGCTTGGAGTTCCTCCACCACATCCCAGGCTGCGGCGCAATCGGGAGAGATTTCACCCTTGGCCGCACAAATTGCCCGCGCGTCTTCCCGGGCTGCTTCAATTTCATCTTCAATGAACAACCGCTTGGGCTTTTCGACAAAATCGCTCTTGAAGAGAATATCACTGACAGAAATAATGCCCAGCAAAGTTTTGCCCTGAATCACGGGGGCGCGGCGAATGCGGGTTTGAGCAAATAACCGAGCCACATATTCCACCCCCAGTTCGGGATTGACGACCACACAGGGCTTGGCCATAATTTCATAGACCCGCATAGTTTTAGGATCGTGGCCAAAGGCCGCCACTTTGTAAACGATGTCGGTTTCGGTGACAATTCCATAAGGGTCCTGTTCATGGCGCGGTTCGACAATCAACCCCCGCAGTTTTTTTTCTTTCATCAATTTCACGGCATCGGCAACCGTTGCCGAACCACGAATGGTGACAACGTTTTGGGTCATAATTTCTTGAGCTTGTAGCATATATGGTTTGGTTTTTTTTAAATGAAAGAACTGGTATAAACACAAAAGTTGACTAGGGTTGTCCCGATAGCAATTTCCTAGACTCTTGTGGGCTGAGTGCCACTGTCAACAGAGATGACCAGGGCCAATGGGCGCTCGCTGGTTGGGGCTGGGGCGGAGTAGCGGCGGCTGTGTTCCCCTGAGTGCCGGGAGCATAGGCCTCCAGCACAGCGCCGTTTTGCCAACACATGGCGATGAAATAATCACACACTGGGCATTCCGTCTGAGCAACCTGCCGGGCCGGACACTTATATCCTGCGGGTAGGCGATCGCTCAAGAGCCTTTGAGCTACGCTGCCACAGTTGGGACATCGAATTTCTATCAGCTTGTTCATCGGAAATTTTGGGTCTGAAACCCCGCCGTTCTAGGTTGGCTTTACGTTAGAATTAAAAGGCCAGTCTCGAAAACCAAGTGGACGGCGCAGCACCTTGAAAACTCGGCTTAGGGGGTTCCGACCAGAAAAGCTTGG
>NZ_JAPZSZ010000242.1:0-2838 GCF_027532095.1 Microcystis sp. LE19-195.1E | reverse complement strand
GATTGTTTGTGTTGCTGTTCCTCCCCATTTTACTAGCCAAGATTGTTCAGTTTGTGGGACGAGAGTTCAAAAATCATTAAGCACTAGAACTCATCAATGCCCCAATTGTAAAACAGTCTTAGATAGGGATCATAATGCAGCAATAAATATTCTTAAAAAAGGGTTGCAATATTTGGGAAATCATCTCAACGGTACTGTTGGGCAAACAGAAACCGACCCAAACGCCTTGGGAGAGTCCGGTCTCTGGATTTTCAGTGGAGACATTGAGAATCTAAGCTGTCTCGTTGAACAAGGAATTTCCAATAGTGATAGGTCAAGAATCCCCCGTCACAGCGTAGCTTGACGGTGGGAGTATGTTAATCCTAAGTATTTTTATTGTCTATGGCCTTTCATTTATCCCTCAATCAACTAGCTCAATTATTGTCCTTACAAGATAATGGTGACATAAGTTTTAGTCCCGATAGTTTAGTATCTGGCATTAATACTGATAGCCGTAGTATTGAGTCAGGACAAGCATTTTTGGCCTTAAAAGGTGATAATTTTAATGGTCATGATTTTATCGATATGGCTATCGAAAAAGGAGCGGCGACATTGATTGTCGATCAGCCAGTTTCGGTAAATTACTCTAGTAATATTCCTGTATTCCTGGTCCAGAATACCCTAGAAACCTATCAGCAATTAGCCCATTGGTGGCGGAATCAATTTACTATACCCGTGATTGCTATTACAGGATCGGTGGGGAAAACCACGACTAAAGAATTAATCGCTTCGGTATTAGCAACCCGGGGAAAGGTACATAAAACCCTAGCTAATTATAACAATGAGATCGGAGTGCCGAAAACTCTCCTCGAACTGGATGAAACTCACGATAGTGCCGTAATCGAGATGGGAATGCGGGGACGGGGAGAAATTGCCCTGCTCGCTCAAATCGCCCAACCGACGATCGCAGTGATTACTAATGTGGGAACCGCTCACATCGGTCGTTTAGGGTCGGAAGCAGCGATCGCAGAGGCCAAGGGTGAGTTATTGGCCGAGTCTCCTTCTAGTAGTATAGCTGTTCTTAACTACGATCACCCTTTACTTACCGAAACAGCTAAACGGGTATGGCAGGGGGAAACAATTACCTATGGCTTCTCTGGCGGCGATATAGTCGGGGAATTACTGGATTTAACTACTTTACGAGTAAATGGACTAGATTTTAACTTACCTTTATCCGGTCGTCATCATGCTTTAAATTTTATGGCGGCCTTGGCCGTAGCGAAAATTTTAGGCATCGATTGGACTTCTTTGCAAGAGGGAATTAAAGTTAATTTACCCAGTGGTCGGGCCAAACGTTACCAATTAGAGCCAGATATCCTACTCCTCGATGAAACCTATAACGCGGGTCTAGAATCAATGTTAGCGGCCTTAGATTTGCTAAAAGCTACTCCCGGTCAGCGTCATATTGCTGTTTTAGGCACGATGAAGGAGTTAGGGTCTTTTTCGGAGCAATTACATCGCCAAGTGGGTGAGAGGGTGCAAAAACTAGGTATAGATCGCTTGTTTGTCTTGGTAGATGACCCAGAAGCTAAATTTATTGCTGAGTCCGCTACTGGGGTCGCTTGCGAATGTTTTCAAACTCATATAGATTTAATTAATCGTTTGAAGGACGTGATCGATTCTGGCGATCGCATTTTATGTAAAGCTTCCCATTCCGTCGGTTTAAATCGCGTGGTGGAGGAGTTAATCAGTGATATTAGGAGTTAGGAGATATATGTTAGATAATAGAGCATTTTTTAGGAAGAATGGCCTACTAAAAACTGTTTTTTCAGGGATTTTAGGGCTAGTTTTCTTTTTTTCGGCCGTGCAAGTCTCTTTTGCTCAACAATCGAGACGACTGGAGACTTATCTCCCGGATCTCAGTGGTTTAGCTTGGGTAGAAGCGGATATTTTTCTAGGGGTTCACGATGCCAAAAATAAGGGCAAAAATAGTGATCCATCTCAACCAAGGCTGAGTCTTTTACAGCTGCCTACAGAGGAAAAACCGCTATTATGGCAGGTTTTAAGGGTAGATTGGCCAAATCCAGAGGGATTGAGTAACGATCTCGAAAGTATTACTCATATCCCTGAAACTAACTTATTTTTGTTGGCTGAAAGTGGCGACAAAAAACCTTTTCAAAGACTATTTTTACTAGCATATAACCAGCAAAAAGTCAAGATAGTTGAGCAAATAAATTGGCCGATCGCAGTCGAAAATGTAGAGGCGATCGCTGTTAGTCGGCAAGGCGATCGTTATCTATTTATCTACGCAGAACGGGCCGATAGTCAAGAGAGTACAAAGATTCGCTGGACGGATATCTCGTTCAATCCCTTAAAATTCGGGGAATTTCAGTCGGTAACTTTTCGGAGTCCTTTTGGTAGTGGTAAAAATATTCGCCCCATCTCCGATTTAGCCGTAGATAAGCAAGGTAATATCTACATAGCTTCCGCTTACGATCCAGATAGTGCGGGAGTGTTTAGAAGTGCTGTTTACCGTATCGGTCAAGTTACAGCCGATAATAGCCTAATTATTGCCCCTAATCCCCAAAAAATTGCAGAAATCGACGGCTCCAAAGTGGAAGCGGTGACCACCAGAGAATCTCCTAGAGGTAAAATAGAAGTCTTTATCGGTACAGATGACGAGAATTATGGCGGTTTTATGCGACCTTTGCTGTTAGATAATTAGGGTCTGCTGAATAAATCTAAAAACCTTGTTGGATAAGACTTTTGGACTTTTTTCCCCTCAAAAAGTGCCAGCCATTGCGGGGATCGGGGGAAAATTCAGGTACTTTTTCCCTGAAAATTAGGTAGTTGACCACC